>JAHFAF010000425.1 GCA_023250715.1 Pseudobdellovibrionaceae bacterium
GATCCACTCGAATGAGCAAATAATGTTTTTTAAGAATTTTTGCCACCTCTGGATTCGAATAAGTCTTCTCCTCCATCACGTGACACCAATGGCACCACACCGCTTCCAGATCCAGTAGGACTAATTTCTTTTCTGTTTTCGCCCGCTCAAACACTGTGTCCGACCAACCCTGCCATTCGAGCTTAGAATCGGAAGCGAAACTGCTCGAAAGAGTGAAAAAAAGTGCAATCAGCGGGAATTTCATCTCGATGCCCTCAAAATAGGATAGACCAGCCATTATAGCCCACGGGGTTATTGCTAAAGTGCCGGACCGCGGCTATGTTTTCCCCTTCAACGAGGAGGATTTTATGAAATGGATCATGGGTATGGCTCTTCTTTTGTCGTCGCTGTCTTTTGGCGCGACGACCACAAGAGAAATTGCAATGGAAACGATAAAAAAAGATGACGGCGTTCACTGGTCTCCCGAAACCGTCGAAGTCACTCAAGGCGAAAAAGTGAAGTTTGTCGCCAGCCATAAGCTTGAAGGCGGATTCGATTTTCACGGGCTCTTCATTCCTGAGTTGAAGATTCAGGAAAAAGTGGAGCGTAATAAACCGACGACGATCAAGCGCACAGTGCCGATGACCCTTAAGGCGGGCGAATATAAAATTGGTTGTCAGTTCCATGAAAAACACGTTGCCGCAAAGCTCATCGTGAAAGAGGCGACAACAAAGAAGGCTGATAAGACGTGATTCGCTTTTTCCTGTGTATTTTATTATTGATTGGTGGGGGAGCTTACGGTGGGGCCCAAAAACCTGTCGTGAAGCTCCCCTCGCTCGCGCCCAATTGCCAGCTTCCAGGAAACGAGGGCTCACCCGGTTGCCCCGCTCTTGGCAGCGCGGAGTCCAGGATGGTGAAAGACGCGAAAGCGAAAGAGGCCCCTTATCAAATTCCCGGACCCGATCGAGCGGGCCCACGAGATGTTCCCTGTAAACTCACTTCCGATTGTCCTCGCGGGCAATTCTGCGGACGCAATGGAATTTGCGGAATCAATGGGTTAACTCAACCTTAGTTTTTGGGGCACTCTCGTTATAATTTGTAGTCAGCAGGGCACCCGCTCTTGCCACTCGTAATTCGCCCTCGTTCTATTCCTAGCTCCCTGATGCGGCGTAACCCCAATTTTTTTCAGAGAACCAGTTTTCTGATTTCTGTACAAAACTTACCATTTTTTGACTAAGTCTTGGTCAGCATAAACCCTTATAGGGAAAGGCCTTCATCCCCCCCCCCTCCAATTTGAATATTTGTTAGCCAAAAGGGGAAGCCTGGCGTGTGCCTGCCACCCCTGGCACCCCCATTGCACAATTAGACGCTACATCCGGTATCAATCTCCACGGATCTCCGGGCGAAAAAACATAATCAAGCGCCTGTAACATGAACATTAAACTTACTCTCGCGTGCTTCATTCTATTTCTCTTTGCTTCGTGTAATTCGCACGTCACCGTGCCGAATGTGAGCGAAGGAACCGGTGGTGCCGGCACCGCCGAGGGCTTTGGCGGAGATGGCCCCCACACGGATAAACTAGTAAATATCCGTGACACAATCATCCGCCCAACGGTGAATTATCTTGTGCAAGGGGGAGGCAACCCTTCTCAATTCTGTAACTTCGCTGCCCGATGCCCCGATGCTCAAAATCCTCTCTGCACCACAGTTCTCACCTTGACTGTGGATCAAATGAATAATTGCTCCAACTTTCTATTTCGAAATTTACAGTCTCTGGGAAGCCAGCTCGCAAGTTCCAACGTTACTCTGGAAGCCACATACGATCCTCTCATCGTCAACGGCGTGGAAGTCGCCGCTATGACCAACCTTGCGGCCGAGGGGAAGATTCAAGTTAACATCGCTCATATGGATAGGCTTTCCGATGTGGAGATTGTCTCTCTCCTCGTCCACGAGTACTTCCACAAAATTCAAGACCTGCTTTACGGTTTTATTCAGGATCTTCTTTCTTATCCCCAATTCCCACAGGCGGGTGAAATTCCGCTTCAGGGAGCCTCTTTGAATACCTCCGCCGGACTTGAGATCGGATTTCAAGCCCAGGGTCTGAATCTGGTTCCGAATCCGGTGCCACCTGATCCAAGCGGATTGAGCTCGATCTCCACCGTAAATTCACTCGCGCTCACCTGGAAATCGAACGGAGGCGCCACCGAAGCGTTTCAAATCGCCTATGCACCAGGAAATGTAGCCCCCGCAAATTGCCTATCCGGAACTGTTGTGCTCGCTACTACCATTGGAAATGCAACGAGCTACACCATTTCAGGCCTTGCTGCCGATTCTCCTTATTCGGTAAGAGTATGCGCGGTGGGCTCTAGCCTCTTTTCGACAGGGCTCACGCTTACGGCGTCCACGCTTCCCATTATCACCTTGCCGCCTCCGAACCCGAGCGCTCTTCAAGCGACTCCTACACTAGATTCGATCCGCCTTACCTGGGCTTCCGGCGGAGGGACTACTCAAAGCTTCCAAATTGCCTACACGAATTCAGCTACGGCTCCCGTGAACTGTTCCTCCGGAAGCGTAATCGCTGCTTCCACGGTGGGAAATTCCGTGAGCTACTCGATTACGGGTCTTAGTAGCGATGCCAATTATTCCTTCCGGGTCTGCGCACAGGCCTCAGGGATTTTTTCCGACGGCTTAACGATCACGACGAAAACTTTGAAAGTTCAGGTTTCCACTCCGCCGAATCCATCCTCACCTATTGCAACCCCGACCTACAATTCCATCCAATTGACTTGGACCTCCGGCGGATCCAACACGGAGACCTTTCAAATCGCCTATTCGAATAGCGGAACGGCACCAGCTAATTGTTCTTCGGGGACTGTCATTCCAGATTCCGTGATTCAGGGAAGCACGAGCTACAATCTAACCGGATTGTCCAGCAGCTCGGCTTATTCCTTCCGAATCTGCGCTCAAGGCTCAGGTTTACTCTCAAGTGGAATTACACTGAGCTCCTCAACGACTGCTCAGCCCAAGGGGGATCTCGTTGCGACAAGCGCCATCAAGGACAATCCGAATAATACTCAAGCACTCAGTGGAACCACCGTGGATTTCGGCGAGCACTTTCGATTCACCACGACAACAGCCGTCGTTACCCTTACCAACATGGGCAACGCTCCAGTAAGCGGTGGGAGTGCAAGTGTTCCGGGGGATGGGCCCTACCAAATCACGAATTCGACTTGCAACACCGTCGCTATTGGTGCCACCTGTACAATAACCGTCACCTTCCGAGCTACGACCCAAGGAACGTTTTCCAGATTCCTTACCTTTAGCTATAATGATGGAGTAGGTAGCGTGTCTAAGACGCTATCGCTCATAGGAAAGACACCTGCAGGCTAACACGATGAAACTTTCGGATCTTGAGAAGTTCGAGGTGATTTCCCAAGATTTGATGTTAGGCGACCGTTTTCGCCCCGATGGAACTCTCGCGCATGTAAAAGTAGTGCGCGACACCAAGACCAAGCGGGCTTACCAGATCGATCTCAAAACCAAAGAATATCGAGAAGCCGCCCACGTCCTCGGAAATTATGGGGAGTGGAAGAAGCTCGACGCGTAAAAACTCATGCCTCTACTGGAACGCTCACCTGAAATCAAGGTCCACTACGAAACCTCGGGAAAAGACGGGCCGTGGATTACCCTTGTAAATGGCTATGCTCGTCCCTCGACCGACTTTAAAGCCATTTCCCGCTTTCTCTCGGAACGGGGCCACCAAGTGCTCACTTTCGACAGCCGGGGAGCTGGCAAAACCGATTGCCCCCCAGGATTCACTCTTGCGGAAATCGCCGAAGACATCACCGCGCTTTGGGATCACTTGAAGATCGAAAGAAGCCACCTTCTTGGAATTTCCTTTGGCGGTACGATCGCCATCACACATGCTGCGAATTCCTCGAGAGTCTCAAGCCTCATCGTG
>JAHFAF010000085.1 GCA_023250715.1 Pseudobdellovibrionaceae bacterium
TACCTGGTCCGAGGAGAAGGGAATGTCCTTGGTTTATCTTGAAAAAGAGTCCCAAGCCCACCTACCCCCCATGCCGACGGGTTACACCGTGCGAGGGCTTTACCAAGAAGACATCTCGATGGCCGACGATGGAGTGCGTCTTTTCCTAGCGCCCCGCTTCGATTGGGGAGCCCGCTGGCTTCTCCAAATGACGCTTAGCGGTAATTATTAGCGTCCCGCGTTCACCCACCTGTTTGTCAAGTTGCGAAAAAATGTGATATTTTTAGCACGTCTCGCACGCGCTCTTATTCATACATGGGATTTAAAGGACAAACTCAGCTCTTAGAAGCTAAAGAGCATTTTTTTTCGTGGCGCCTCCTCGAGGCTTACGCCATTTTCCGTCGATACTTCGATCGAATTCCTTTCAAACCTGAAAAAGAGCACGCCGAGTACATCGGCATGTACGTGCGGACCCTTGCGGAATTGGGAAAAGATCGCGAGCTGCAGTTTTACGTTCCCGAGCTCGAGCGCCACTATTCAAAGACGAAAGACGCGTGGATCGGGTTCACCCTTGGTGTTGTCTATTATCACCTGTCTCCACCCCGGATGGAGGCCGCAAGAGCGCTTTTCGAGGAAGTTGCCGCCGATCCCAAAGCCAAGAACCTTCATGCGCGTGCGCGTATGTTTCTCGCCAATTACTACGATCGCAAAGGAGACTTCGCCTCCTGCCGTCGATGCATTGAATCGATAGAGGACGTCGAGGATCCCCGATTGAGACCGCTCGTAGAAATTTGGCAGGCCGTATTATTGGCCAAGGAAGAAAAATTTATCGAAGCCGAGAGACTTTATTCAAAACTGGTCGCTTCTTTGGATCCTCAGCGGGATTGGTATGCCTACGCTTCGGCAAAGCTGGGTCTTGCGGTCCTCTATTTGAAGAAGAAGGATTCGGAAAAATCCGCGGTGGTGCTGGCCGAGGTGCGCAAGCTCTTCGAGGGCCGACACTTCAAATCGATTCAGGTGCAATTGAAAGCGCTCGAGTCCCAAATGGACGGGAAGGAAGGCATGCGCCCTCTCCTTCTAGAAGCATCGGATAAGGATTTGCAGGTGACCTACGATAATCGCACCGTGTTGATGAAGCAGGATTCGCCCTCGGAAAAGTTATTACAATTGTTAGTGCAGAAACGGTTTTTGGATAAGCAGAGTATTGTAACGAGCATTTACGGTCGTCAGTATAATGGAGAGCAAGACGATAAGCTCATCTACTATCACATCCATGTTTTGAGAAAGCGGCTGAAGGAAATAGGAGTTCCTTCAGCTGCAATCGCAAGCGAGAGTAGTGGCTATCGTTTCCTTCCCGAAGTCAAAAGAGGTTAGCTTGGGTAAACTTTTTGTGTGGATCGGGATTATTGGTTTGGCATGGACGCTACCCGCCTGGGCGGGTTTTTCTTACGTCAACCGCTGTGGCGGAGGCGAGGGGCCTCATCCGCTGATAAATTTTTCTCAAGATTTTCCGGCAAAGTGGATCGAGACGGAGGCTTCCGTTCAAGATTTTTCATTCTCTGAGAAAAGAGACGAGCTTCTTTATCGAACCACGTCTAACAACGTGAAGGCCTATTACCACTCAGATGGTTCAAAGGCAGAGATGGGTTATTCCAGGTACCCCTTGAGCCAAGTTATCGACGAGGATTTGGGACTGCTTGCAGCTCAAGGGTTTCCTGCATATAGCGATTTCGACCCGTTCGGTTGGAAGGTATTCAACGTCCGACCTACTAGGGGAGGTTACCAGAATCTCTTTTGGGAAAAAGGGACGCTCTATAGTTTGAAACGTCGTTCTTCCGATCATTACGATATTTATCAGTACCGGAAAGGAGCTGCCTCGTCTCAACCCCATTGCTGGACAAGCAATCTGTATCCCGCCGAAGGGCATGCCTACCCTTACGTCTATTACTACGGTCAAGAGTCCGACTATTACGGCATTCATCTCGTCGTCTACACCGTTGATGTTCGAAGCTGCCAGATCGTTCACGAGCTTGAGTTCGGTGAGCCCTTAGCAGGCCGCCTACAAGAGGTTCATGTATTCCCGTCCCTGAAGGCGGTTGCTGTAAAAGTTGATCACCCGGAAACCAATTTGCTTTGGTACCAATCAGTTCAAGGGTGCGCGTACTACAACCTGAATGCCACTCCGAACTCGGGAAGCAGACTCATGGTGCTGAACCACGAGAATTCCCTCTTGGGATCTTTTTCCCTTCGCGACGGACTAAGTCTCATTGATTTTTCGGCTCAGAGCCGTACTAGGGTTCCTGCATTCCTTCAGGCCAAAGCAATGCGCGGGGCTTATCTCACTCGAGATGGGCGAAGGCTCTACCTCAATCCTGAAGCGAATGGAGAAGGTCCGCATCCCCTCCTAGAATTGACGCTCCCAAGTCATTGAGAGCAACTTGACTCCCGTGTCATGTTGCATTTTGTTGAAATGACTTGGGGGTTACATGAAAAAGTCGTCATGCGTTATTTTTCTCGCCTTTTCTCATTTTCTCTTCGCAGTAGAGCCGCAGTTGCCTAGAGAAAGTAGTGCGACGGACTACCTTGCTCTTTTCAATGTTCGCCGCTCCCTAAGGACTGAGCGCCATCAGCTCGAGGCCGATCTCAATACGGCAGCCGCGGAAAAGGTGCGTGCGTTTGACGATGCTACGAGGGCTCATAAGTTGGCGCTAAAAGGGGCTGTTAATGACGAGGAGGATCGGCAATATCGCATGCGATCTGAAGTCGCGGATCAGGTCTTTGAACGGTCTCAGCAGGCGTTGGATTTCAATCAAGCCGGAATAGACCTTGTGGAAGTTCGCATGACTTTCGCAAAAGGGGAGCCCCACGATGTCCGTCGCCTTTTTCCGATCACTCAGCGGCAGTGGGAAGTCGATTGTAGGATCAAATCGATCGCGGTTACCGAAGCTCAAGCTCGAGTCAGTTTCACGGAGTATCGGATGAAGAATCTGAAAAAATTAACGCCCTCGAAAGTGGTAACCCAACAGGAATACCAGAGGTCAGAAACGGATTACATTAGGGATGCAAATGATCTGAAGGCGAGACAAGCCGCTTTTGAGAGTTGCGATAAGGATCTCCCGACATTGGAGGAGCTCGAAAAACTCCAGGCCGCCGGCCTCGCCTTCCTAATGATGCAATAATCTGGGCAACGGGTAGAGAAACGCCGGATCACTCCAGTCGAGACTCCTCTCTTCCATATTCTGATTCGCATTCAGGGGATGGGTTTGCCATTCTCCTCCGGCGAGAAAAATCCCATTGATCTGAATGAAGAGTGCCAAAATGCCAAGGGCAGCGACCCGTTGCCGAGTCCTCGTCTGCTTCCAATTATCTGCTAGAAGGGGGACTAGAATTAGCCCCACCAGGGGAATCGTCTCGACCAGGTAACGAGTCCCCCAGCAAAATTGACCGCTCCATTGGTAGAAAGAGGAGAAGAAAAGAAGCTGGCAGCCGGCCATAGCGAGGAAAGCGGCGATCCAAGATCGCCCCTTTAGAGATTTCCGACCAAGGTAAAAGAAGAGAAGCAGTGCCCAGGACTGATAAATAAAAAAGCCAGTTCCCGGGCTGAATAAGAGTCCCCAAAATCCGATCGGAATTTGATGAAGGCTAAATACCGTCTGCTGGCTCTGAGAGACATTCACCGCTTGCGGCCCCAGAGGACTTCCGTAGAGAGAGAGATAGCAGAGGGACCAAGGCAGATAAGCAAGGAGACCGACGATTCCCGCTTTCGCCGCCTGGCGCGGAGATTTCCATAGAAGCCAAAGGCCCATGGGGGCAATGAGAGTCGCCGAGGTCAGTCGCGAGGCAAACATCCATCCCCACCCAAGGCCTATCAAAGAGGGCAGCGGAGAAAAAAGTCCGACGAGCGATATTAAGAGTCCAGTCAGGACTCCATCGTGAGACCACAGTCCTTGTCCTACAATCGCTGAGAACCCGGAGGCAAATCCGACGAGGAAGGTGACAAGGGCCGCGATTTTCGGCGGGCCGATTTTCAACGCCACCAAGAAAAATAAAGTAAGACACAGTCCCGCGGTCCACGCCGCGGTCCATTTGGAAAGTCTCCAGAGGGTATGGTGGTTTAGAAGATCGGCACCAAGAATATGAGAGATCAAGAACGAGGGGTAGGCCAGAAGCAATATGCCCAAGGGGGTTGCAGAATATACGCCGTCTTTCGTACACAATACGGGATACGCAACGTGAACCGTACAATCCACTTTTCCCTTCCATTGTTGGCCAGTCCAGGCTGAAATTTCAGCACGTTGATCGCGTACGAGGCTAGCGGTTGTGAGCATGGTTCCGTAGTTGTCGTAGCTCGCGATGTTCCTTCCATTTGCTAAGCAAAAAAGAGTCATCGGAATGCCTGCGAGCAGAACCGCACTCTTGAAATCCAGTGCATTCTTGAGCTTCACCGTTGAAAAACAGTAACCGGCCGGAAGAAGAGCGAACGCGACAAGAATGGAATGACTGACGGTACCCCGAAATCCGAAAAATAGGAGTAGCGCCGCTACAAGAAGGAGGACCTTTTTTGCCATCGTATCTGTATGTTGACACGTGCGGCTTCAATAGCCAAAAGAAAGGCTGTGATTGCCGTCATCCTTCCCTGCTACCGAGTGAAAGATCGGGTTCTTCCCGTTTTGAAGGCCATTGGGCCCGAGGTGAATCGTATTTATGTTGTTGATGATTGCTGTCCTGAGGGGACCGGGGCCTGGGTGAAGGAGCAATTCAAAGATCCCCGGCTGACGGTACTTTTCAATCCTGAGAACCTTGGTGTGGGAGGGGCGACCCTGCGTGGGTTTCAACAGGCGAAAGAGGATGGTGCTGAAATAGTCGTGAAGTTGGATGGCGATGGGCAGATGGATCCAAAGGCCATTCCGCGTTTGATTCGTCCGATTTTGGATAGGCGCTGCGATTACGCGAAAGGGAACCGATTTTTTTCTCCCCGCCACTTAAAGGGGATGCCTAGAGTTCGCATTTTTGGAAATGCGGTTCTTTCCTTTCTGTCTAAGATTTCTTCCGGCTATTGGAGGGCCATGGATCCGACGAACGGTTTTCTTGCCCTGCACACGCGTATACTAGATGTTCTCCCTCTCTCTAAAATCGAGAAGCGATTTTTCTTTGAGTCCGATCTTCTTTTTAGATTGAATACTGTTCGCGCTGTGGTGCTGGATGTTCCGATTGCAGCAATCTACGGCGATGAAAAAAGTAATCTGCGGGTTCGCCGTGAGGCATTTTCATTTTCCCTCAAACATGGGTTGAGAGTATTCAAACGTATCGGTTATTCGTATTTCATACGCGACTTCAATCTAGCGAGCGTGGAGTTAATTGTGGGATTAGCTTTTCTGTTCGCAGGCGTCACCCATGGCGCCTGGAACTGGCATTACTACTCAACCCGCGGAGAGCTAGCTCCCACCGGCACCGTCATGTTGGGTGCTCTGTGCGTCATTCTGGGGGGGCAACTTCTTCTCTCGGCCATCAGCTTCGATATCTTGAATGAGCCCAGTGAGCCTATTCACCCCCTGCTTTAATGGCCGGCGTGAGACTTATCCACAGGGGGTGTGGATAACTTTAATACGCAACCGAGAACGCATCGAAAACCTTACCAGCATTGGATTTCGCCTCGCAGGTAATTTGATTTCCTGAAATGGAACACTTCAGAAAGTGGTTTTCGGAGAGGCAAAATTTTGTGTAGGACTTGGTGTCGCCACAGGCATACAGGGGAGCTCCTCCACCGCCGGAAGTGACGTAGGTAATCCCATCGACAAGGGCGCGATCGTAACCGTGGTTGTGGCCATTCAGCGAAAGCTTTACCCCGAGCCGTTTAAATTGCGGGATAAATTTGGAGAGTACGTAGGAGTCCGCGCCGTGTCCCGCCATGGTCGGGTAGGGAGGGTGATGAAAGAAGGGGACGTAATTTTTTCCGGTGGGAAGATTTGAGAGCCAATTCAATTGTTCGGCAGTGGGATCATTCGAGTCGAGAGCGATGAAGGTAAAGCCCTCCAATTCAAATGTGTAGAATTTTTTTGAATTGCCCAGCGCAGCCCGAAGAGGATTGTTCAAGCAACTGTTCCCCTCGTGATTTCCGCAGGCAGGGTAAAGGATTTTCGCCTTTACGAGACATTTCTCCGTTTCTAGGGCCCTTCTCCAAAGAGAGTCATCGTCTCCAGAGGCAACGATATCGCCTGTGTGAATGACAGCCTTCGGTGTAAGAGCGCAGATCTGATTCACTGTGCTTGCGTGAATGTTTTCATTGGTTCTCGTGTCGCCAAAAACAATCAGTTCCGGCTGCAGAATTTTTTCGGGGAAGGCAGGAGCTTCGGCTCGCGTTTTTTCCTCTTCCTTCATCAACTGCTGATAGAAACCATGCCCAAAGGGGGCCACATTCGTGTTGGAAGGTTGCGGATTCGTCGAGAGATCGTGGCAGGTGGCGCACCGGGGCTTTTGATCGGGATGGTGTTTTTTCAAAAGCTCGACAAAACCAGGCAAACCGAAACATTGGGCGGACATGAGTGTCAGCACTAATAATTTATGCATGCTCGAACGGTAAACGCGAGAATAGGGGGTTGGCATTACGCTGAGCGTTTAGGTGCGAGCCCCTAAATGGAGCGAAGGAGGGATAGCTTTTCTTCCAAAGGGTCTAGTTTCAAAGAGAGGCAGTCTTGAAGCATTTGATAGAGGAGATGAAGTTTTAGAATTCGCATCTCCCGGGCTGTCTTCTCCGCTCGCAACCAGCCATTCTTTCTAAAGCGATCTTTCCATTCTAAGTACAAGGAAATTTCTTCTCGAAACCGGGAATGATCGTTTGTCTTCTGGGCGGTAAGGTTCGAAGAGTGTCGTCGGTAGCGATAGAGTCGGTCAGGGGAGCTCACAATTTGGCCACCCCCCTCGAGCACTTCGAACAAGTGATTCAGATCCATTACCTGAGAGAATCTCTCATCGAAAACATTTCGTAATTTGGATTGTCGGTAAATTATTGTGGGACAGAAGATGAAATTGCCTTGGAGGAGTTTAACGGCCGCCTCTTCCCCTTCCCAGCGGCGAGGCGTCGTCACGCTCCCCTCGATCCAAGTCTTGACGTAATCCGGAAAAGAAAAGGTTTTTTTTCCATTTTGGTCGATCACAGTCGTTCGACAGTAATAGAGATCTGCGTCGGGAAAGCGCTCCGCTAGCGAAATCATTTCTTTGACGTATTCAGGCTCGAGCTCATCGTCCGCATGAAGAAGGGAGAAAAGCTCGGTTTTGACCTGGCCGAGTGCGAAGTTCCAGTTGTGCGTGATTCCTCTTGAATTAGGATTTCTAATCCAAGTAATTCGCGGGCAATTAAGTTCCTCCACCACGGACAGCGCTTCCCCCTCCAGACTGTCGTCACAAACGACGACCTCCCACGCTTGGCTGGTCTGCCGTTCGACGGAGGCCAGGGTCAGGCGCAGGAGGGAGGGGTTACTGTGAAAGGGAATCGCTAGCGTCAGCACAGCTCTCTTCCTAGCTCATCCGCCGACTTTCTTCAAAAACTCTTCTTCATTGCTCGATCCCAGCATGCGGACGGAGGTGAGTCTCTGCGTGGTCCGCTTTTTATCTACTCTGCCGTAGACCTTAGCCGAAATCCCATCGGGTAAAAAAGAGTCTCGGCTTATGATATTAATGTAGAAGTCAGGCTCAGGGTTGAGCTCAATCGTGCGGCCTTGGGCAGTACCCAACTCCTTTGCTCCGGGGAAGGGAAAGTAGCTGATGAAGAACGCCCCCCTGTGCGTGATCATGCCGCTGTACTTGGAATCAAGTGCTACTTTGCTCGCCCAGAGATTTCCCTTGCTATCGCTTACGATAATTTCAGTTCCAGAAATCGGAAGATCCGTCACGGGCTTAACGGGAAGCTCCTCGCGGAGCAGGGGAGTCAGACGTACGACAATCCGGTAGTCCTTGGTCTGGACCGCTATCCAATTTACTGGCGCAAAATCCTCGAGCTCGAAGTCTTGTTTTCGAATCACGTTCTTGAAATCCGGGCCCTCGTCGCGGGTCTGGTGTGCCAATGCACCATATTGTTCGATGAAGCCGGAGATTGTGCCGTCGTCTTTCACCTGCCAGACATGATGGAGGGCGACTAAGGGGTGTCCCTCCACTTCGCTGGACCAACTGGCCTCGATTTTTCCGGACTTATTCCGATTATGCCACGTTCTCCACTCACTGCCGTGACTCTGAAGCTTTTTGCCTGTGGAATCAAAAATGAAAGTTTCTCCCGACATCATAAATCTCGACTTTAATTCGTCGACAGAAATGGTTCGTGCGAAAGCGGTTGAGGCTATCAATAAGAGAAATAGGGTTTTCATTATGTTGTCTCCTTTGTTTGTCATTGCGAGGCCGCACCAGCGGTCCGAAGCAAGCTAAGAGTGGGAAGTTTGCTTCGTCGTTCGCTTTGCTCACTTCTCGCAATGACAGTTCATTGTGCCTTGAAGTAAACCTGCTCGACGGTTGCATCCGACACGGAATATTTTTCCGAAGGTTGCTTGGTGCCAGCCACGTAAAGACCCAGGGCAAATCCAGCCGCCGTTGCGATAGCCAACTGCGAACTCTTCGACCACCACCGGTAAAGGCGAGGGTGTTTTCTCTCGATTGCCGTCCGCCATCGCTTCAAGAAAAAAGGACTTACCGTTTCTCGTCGTAAGGGCTCCAAGAGCTGATCCAATTCCAAATCACGTTCGTCCATGCTGACTCCCCTCTTGCCCCAATAAGATTTTCAATTTTTGCTTTGCCCGATGTACATGGCTCTTTACCGTGTTTACGGGCAAGGAAAGAATCTCTGCAATTTCTGCAAGCATTAAATCTTTATCTACTAGAAGCAAAACCACCTCCTGTTCCGCCGGAGGAAGCTCTGCAATTGCTTTTCTCAGCGTCAATCTCTCCACCAGATCGGCGTCCTTCGCCACCGGCTCTGCGGACTCCAAAACCGCGGGCGCCTTCTTCTGCTCCATTCTTACAAAATGCGCGATTCCGAACGCGTACATTCTTAACGTTCCCTTAGTCGGGTCAAACTTTCCATCCCGGCATTTTTCGAGGAGTCTCAAAAGGCAGTCTTGGGTCAAATCGGCGGCGACAAACGCGGGAAAGGAGCAACGAAAGTAGCGGTACAACGGGGGCCCAAGCTCGGAAACAGCGTCCACAACCATTACCTATCCTTGATGGAGGCGAGTGAAAAGGTTGCAGTCTAGCGAAGAGAAAGCCGTTGGCTGTCGCGTCGAGCCCAATGAATGAAAATTGCGGCGAAGGCCGCCAGGAGGACTCCCACGACGCCCAGCATGAAAATGACGGCGGTATTTGCGCTCTTTACGAAGAGAGAGTCGGGATTGCCAATGCAAACAGGGCAAGAAAAAGCGGGGGAGGAAAGCAATAGTGCCAAAGCGATATAACCGATGCCACGCGATTTGCGGAGAAACCAAGCCAGGTAAAAAACTAACCCCACCGAGGAAAAAATTGAGACTAAGCCCATTCCTAAGGTCAGCAGGCTCTCGGTGAAGGAGTATTCACCGAAGCACCAGACCCCAAGCCAGATTGCGATTACAATAGAGGCCAGGATGAAGACTAAATGAAAGGCCTTGAGCGACATATCCACCTAATAGGTTATCACCGATACCCACATCAGAACGAAAAAGAGCACCGCAGTTAACGCAATGGTGTAATAGATAATCTTCTTTTCATCAATCAAATGCATGAAGAACAAGGCTACCAGCGACCCTTTCACCGTGGCGACCGCGAGCGCGACTGCAACGGCTCCCATGATGTTGAGGTGGAGGTACGAGACCCCTACCGTCACAATGGTCAGGGCCAGCAAGGCCGCAAACACGCATAGGTAGGTGTTCACATGCTTCTTAACTTCTTCTACCGTCATCGGATGATTGCCGCTCATCGCTAAAGCTCCTTATAGAAGGTACAAAACGGGAAACAAGAAAATCCAAACCAAATCTACGAAATGCCAGTAAAGACCCGCGACCTCCACCCGCCCGGTAAATCGCTCGGGCTCTGTCTGCCACATCTTCGCGCCCGGAAACGCCAAGTAGAGGTTCACAACAATTCCGCCAATTACGTGCAAGCCGTGGAGGCCCGTCATTACGAAATAGATTGCGTAAAAGGTGTGCGTGGACGGAAAAAGGTGATGGTGAAATTTGGCGCTGTACTCAATGTACTTCACGACCAAGAAAACACAGGAGAGTAGGATCGTCGCGATCATATTTCTCCTATACCCCTTAAAGTCCTTCATCTTGAGCGACGCCCAGGCCAGTACGATGGTAACGCTCGAGCTGATGAGGGCTGCCGTATTCAAGGTGGCCAAGGGAACATTTAAAACCCCGTGGGGCCAGCTATTCGAATTCAGGCGCAACATAATGTAGGTCGAGAATAGAGCGCCAAAAAGCATGACTTCGGAAGCTAGAAAAAGCCAAATACCGAATTTGGCGTTCGTAACTCCTGTAACTGGGTGTGGCTCGTCGATATAAGGGATGAGTGCCGACATTATGTCTCCTTCAAGAACTGGGGAGCAAACTCATGTTTACCCAAACCAAAAGTGTACGGATCGCGGTAAGCGTCCACGGGCTTCGTGAAATTCTCATGTGGCGGCGGAGAGCCAGCCGCCCATTCGAGGGTGGTCGCTTCCCAGGGGTTGTCGTTCTCCACGCGTTTTCCCTTCTTCCAACTCACCATCATGTTCCAGAGAAAGGGGAGCTGCATTACTAACAATGCCCAAGCCGCCCAAGACATCACAACATTCAATGGTTGTGTCACTTTCCCGTGAGCGTACTGGGTCTGATCGTAGAGCCTGCGCGAGACCCCAGACATTCCCATAATGAACATCGGCATGAAGATAAAATTGATGGCGACGAAAGAGCCCCAGAAATGAAGCTTTCCCAATTTCTCACTCATCATACGGCCAGTGACTTTCGGGTACCAAAAATAGACCCCCGCCATAAGTGCGAAGAGGGTTCCCGGTGCTACTACGTAGTGGAAATGTCCGATGACGTAGTAGGTGTCGTGCAGATGTATATCCGCCGCAGTCAATCCAAGCGGCAATCCCGTCAAGCCTCCAATGCCGAACATCGGCAAGAAGGCGAGCGCGAATAGCATCGCCGTATTGTAGCGAATGGAAGCGCCCCAAAGGGTCAGTAAATAGGTCGTTACAATCACTACCGATGGAATGGAAATGATCATGGTTGTTGCTTGGAAAAACGAACTCAATGTCGTTCCCATGCCAGTCATGAACATGTGATGCGCCCAAACGATAAAGGACATAAAGCCCAAGAAAACGAACGAATAGACCAAGGTCCGATAACCATAAAGTGATTTGCGCGTGTTGGTTGCGATGATTTCGCCCACGATTCCCACCGCCGGTAAAATCAAAACGTAAACTTCCGGGTGAGCCAAGAACCAGAAGAGATGTTGCCACAGGATGGGGTTGCCACCGCCCGAGACCTTCAAGATTTCGCCACTCACGACGAGTCCACTCGGCAGAAAGAAACTTGTGCCGGCCACGCGATCCATCAATTGCAACACAGCAGCCGCTTCCAGTGGTGGAAAAGCCAGAAGAAGCAGGAACGCTGTAACCACCTGCGCCCAAACCAAAACCGGCCAACGCATGAAGGTCATTCCGGGAACTCTCAGGTGAATCGCGGTCACGATGGTATTAATGGATCCCAAGAGTGAAGAGGTGATGAGGAAGACCATGGCGAGAATCCACCAAGTCTGGGCGTTATTCGCGACCACAGAGAGCGGGGGATAGGAAGTCCACCCCGAAGCGGCGGCTCCGCCGGGCATAAGGAAGCTCGCGAGCATAATAACGCCCCCGATAAAATAGACCCAGTAGCTCGCCATGTTGATCTTGGGGAAGGCCATGTCATGCGCGCCTACCATTAGAGGGACGAGATAGTTCGCAAAGCCACCGACGGCGAGGGGCACGACGCCCAGGAAGATCATGATCGTTCCATGCATGGCGCCCAACATGTTGTAGAACTCGGGCAACATCACCCCATCCCCGGTAACCAGCGCTTCGCTCAAGATCTTTCCAAAAATGGGAATCGGCTGGCCAGGATAGGCCAATTGCCAACGCATGAGGAGCATCATGCAAAAACCCAGTAACAGGAACACCATCGCGGTGATCGAGTACTGAAGACCGATTACTTTATGGTCGGTAGAAAAAACATACTTGCGCCAAAAGCTGG
Organism: Pseudobdellovibrionaceae bacterium; assembly: GCA_023250715.1. Classification (GTDB taxonomy): domain Bacteria; phylum Bdellovibrionota; class FAC87; order UBA2466; family UBA2466; genus JAHFAF01. The sequence continues at coordinate 12,213 of JAHFAF010000085.1, forward strand.
TTGGTGCGTGGTGGCCGCCGTGGCCGTGTTGATCGTGATTACTCATGATGACTTCCTTCTGGATTGGCTGGGGCTTCTGCGGGAGGAGCCGGGGCCTCCGCAGCGGGGTTCACTGTCCCTTCTCCCGATTCGGCCGCAAGCGATGCCGCTTCCTCGGCCAGGAACTTGTCGAAATTCTCTTGGGTATCGACGAAAAACTGGCCCTTCATGCGAAAATGCGAAATCCCGCAAAGCTGAGCGCAGGCGATTTCGTACTCGCCCGTTTGGTTCGCCTCGAACCAAATCGGAATCTCATGTCCGGGAATCGCGTCTTGTTTCACGCGCATCACCGGTAAGAAGAAACTGTGGATCACGTCCTTGGACATTAGATGGACGATGACGGGCTTATTCACCGGAACATGTAAGTTGTTGATCGTAAAGATGTCGTCCTTGGCATCCGGGTGAGAGCGATCGAGTCCGAGGGGGTTACTTCCATCCATGAGCTCTGGCTTGGTGGGTCCGAATTTTCCATCTTTACCAGGGTAATGAATATTCCATGCGAACTGTTCGGCGACGATGCGAACGACAACCGCATCTTTTTCTGCCGGGAACGCGATCTTAACGTCGTACCAGATGGGGCTGGAGAGAAAGACCAGTAAGAAAATTTCAAAAATTAAAATTCCAACTTCCAGATAAACAGGAAGTTTGAAATGTTGGACGGTGGTGTTTGCTTTATGCCCGCTTCGACTGCGAAATCGAATCAAGCAGTAGAGGAAAAAAAGTCCCCAGCCGACGAATAGCACCACCATGAAGACGTGGATAACATTGATGAGCTTATCAATTCCCGCTCCGTGTGCGGAAATATTCAGCGGAAGCCACCAACCAAAGTGATTTTCCATGTTGCCGTCCCCTCGTTCGCGTTCTCGACGGAAATTTTTTCGAGGACAAAATAATTCCAAATTAGCTGCGTACTGTCAACGCAAACTTCGCACTTTCCATGCTCTAAATCTTGGAAAGAATAGACGTAAAAGGGGAAGTGACAAACGGAAAATCCCAGACGAAAATGCACGTCGCGCAGAGGTGTTTTTGGAATACCAGTCTGGTTTTGGAAATCATTTTTCGACGGAAGCAGTGCCGGGTACTTTGCCCGTGGGACAAAATTCCCCACAGCAAGTCGCTCACGGCCTTTACGCCGAGCAATTGAGCGGGTCCGCATTCACGGCGCCGAGGAACGAGAATCGCCGCAGTTGGCTTTATCGGATTCGTCCTTCCGTAGCTCAGGGCGCGTTCATTAAGGCGGAAAGAGGTCTTTGGAGAGCCCATCCCTTCGATGAGGTGCCGCCGAATCCAAATCCCATGCGATGGGACCCGCCGGCCATTCCCAAGGAACCCACCGATTTTTTGCATGGTCTTATTACCCTCATGGGAAATGAGGGATCCGCAGTACATCTCTATGTTGTAAACGCTGGCATGGAGAATCATTTCTTCTACGATGCCGACGGAGAGATTCTAATTGTTCCCCAGCAAGGGTCCATCGTGGTTAGGACCGAGCTAGGTGAGTTGCACGTCGCTCCA
>JAHFAF010000086.1 GCA_023250715.1 Pseudobdellovibrionaceae bacterium
CTGCTATATTGCCAATCGGGGTTATCTTTCGGCGATCTTCATATTCACGAGGGAGAAAATAAAGCGCATCCTCGAAATTCTGGATTCCTTTTTTGGCAAGTAGCTGAGCTAGGCGAGGGCCGACTCCCTTGAGCGTCCTAATGGAAGTCGAAAGAGACGTCGAAACCTCTGGAGAATTCATTCGTACTTGACGCTTAAGATCTCGTACTCCACGTTCCCCTTTGGGACTTTTACCGTGACGACATCCCCCGCGCTCTTATTGAGAAGTTGACGAGCAATTGGCGACTCGATGGAGAGCCTTCCCGCCTTGATATCCACCTCGTCCACACCCACGATCTGAAAAGTGCGCTTTTCCTCGTTATCAACATCCATTAATTGAATCGTCGCACCGAACACAATCTTGTCCGTTCGGATTTCTTTTGGATTCACGACATGGGCCCGAGCAAGTTTATCGTCTAATTCCTTAATGCGGCCTTCAATAAATGACTGCTTTTCCTTGGCGGCATCGTATTCCGCGTTTTCGGAAAGATCCCCATGCGCGCGAGCAGTCGAAATCTCCTGAATCACCTGCGGGCGAGCGACAGTCTTCAGCTGCTTAAGCTCCTCTTCCATTTTCTGTTTTCCCTGAACCGTCATGGGAACCTGGCTCATTACAATATCCTTTCCTGCAAACAGTGCGTTCGTATCGGCACGCGCTTCATTTCGGAAACCGCTTGCACACCGGCCTTTGCCGCCGCGATGGTCGTAAAGTAGCACAAATTACGCATGAGGGTAGTGCGCCTCAGCTCATACGCAGCCCCCACTTCATGGACCCCGAGAGCGGAGGTATTGATGACGAGGTCTACCTCATCATTTTTGAGATGGTCCACTATGTGAGGGCGGCCCTCATTCACCTTATTTACAACCCGAATCTTCAAGCCTTGGCCGCGCAGAAAATCACAGGTACCTCTTGTTCCGCAAAGCTCGAAACCGAGATCAATCAGCTCTTTTGCGATGGGGACAAGGCTCGCCTTGTCGGAGTCTTTCACACTGAGGAAGGCGGTGCCTGAGGAAGGAAGCTTGAAACCCGACGCGCGAATCGCTTTGCCGTAGGCCTCGGGAAAGGATTTACCCACCCCCATCACCTCTCCCGTGGATCGCATCTCGGGCCCGAGAATGATGTCTGTTCCCGGAAATTTATTGAAGGGAAAGACAGCTTCCTTCACGTAGACGAGCTGCATGGGCCGATCGGTGATCTTAAACTCTTTCAGTTTTCTTCCAAGCATCACCTTCGTGGCAATTTTTGAAAAATCGATTCCACGCGCCTTGCTCGCGAAGGGTACCGTTCTCGATGCTCGAGGGTTCACTTCCAGTACGAATACCTGCCCGTTTTCAATCGCGTATTGGATATTGATGAGCCCCTTTACTTTGAGCTCCAGTGCCATGAGACGAGTCTGCCTCTCCAGTTCTTTCTGAATTTCCAATGATAGGGTCATCGGCGGAAGAGCGCAGGCGGAGTCGCCCGAGTGCACGCCGGCCTCTTGAATCTGCTCCATCATCCCTACGATGGCGACATCCTCGCCATCCGCCACTGCGTCCACGTCCACTTCGACAGCATTGTTCAGAAATCTATCGATGAGAAGGGGAGACTCTGCGGAAATTTCGTGGCCCCGTAATAGCCAGCGCTGGAAATCCCGGCTGTTGTAAATGATCTCCATGCCTCTTCCGCCCAATACGAACGAAGGACGTACGAGTAGTGGAAACCCCAATTGTTCCGCCGCCTCTTGCGCTAAGCTCGGATCGGAAACGGTAACACTCTCGGGCTGCCGGATATTCAATCGATGGCACATTGCCCGAAATTTATCACGGTCCTCGGCAATTTCTATCGCCTCGGCGGAAGTCCCGATAATAGGTGCGTTGAGCTTCGCAAGCTTTCGGCTTAAGTTCAGCGGCGTTTGTCCGCCAAAGTGGACTACAATTCCCCAGGGCTTTTCCGCCTCGAGTAAATTTAAAATATCTTCCAGATAGAGGGGCTCGAAATAAAGTTTATCGGAGACGTCGTAGTCGGTGCTTACTGTCTCGGGATTGCAATTCACCATGATGCTCTCGAAGCCCTCTTCCCGGAGTGCCATCGAAGCCTTCACGCAACAATAATCGAATTCAATTCCTTGCCCAATGCGATTGGGTCCGCCCCCTAAAATTACGACTTTTCTCTTGCCGGTGGACTTAATCGGATCGCCCTTTTCCTCGTACGTCGAGTAAAGATAAGGTGTGTTCGACTCAAACTCCGCGGCACAGGTGTCCACCATTTTGTAGACCGGCTTCACCCCTAGCTGGGTCCTTTTCGCGCGTACCTGCTCCTCGGTCGATTTCAAATGCTCGGCGATAGCCGCATCAGAAAACCCCAGGCGTTTCCAACCGAAGAGCGTTTCCTTCGAAAGCTCCGCTACTTTCCCGGCCCAAACGGAGATTTTCTTCTCTTCATCGAGGATTTCGCGAATTTGGCGCAAGAACCAGGGATCAATTTTCGTAAGCTCATACATCTCTTCGATCGAGATCCCCTCGCGCATGCCTTGCGCCACCCACAGCAAGCGATCGGGCTTCGCCCACTTCACATAGTTTCTGACACCTTCGAGCCAGTTTTGACCCGCGCGGTGTGTTCTTCTTTCTTTCAATGTCTTGAAACCGGTGAGCTGAATTTCGAGCGAGCGTAAGGCCTTTTGAATCGATTCTTTGAAATTTCTTCCGATGGCCATCACTTCGCCGACCGATTTCATCTGCGGAGAAAGGCGTGCATCCGATCGGGGAAATTTTTCGAAGGCAAAACGCGGAATCTTGGTCACTACGTAGTCGATGCTCGGTTCAAAACACGAGGGGGTCTTCTTTGTAATGTCGTTCGGAATTTCATCCAGCGTGTAACCCACGGCTAGCTTTGTCGCGATCTTCGCGATCGGAAATCCCGTCGCCTTACTTGCAAGTGCCGAGCTTCTGGAAACGCGTGGGTTCATTTCAATCGCCACTTGGCGTCCCGTCTCCGGATCGACTGCGAATTGGATATTCGATCCCCCTGTATCTACGCCAACCGCGCGAATGATCCGAATAGCGGCATCTCGCATCTGTTGGTACTCGACATCTGTAAGAGTCTGGGCCGGAGCGACAGTAATACTATCCCCCGTGTGAACTCCCATGGGGTCAAGATTTTCAATGGAGCAGATGATGACGACATTGTCTTTCGAATCACGCACCACTTCGAGCTCGAACTCTTTCCAGCCCAAGACCGACTGTTCAATGAGAACCTCGCTGACAGGAGACGCCTCTAACCCGCGTGCACACTCCAGTGAAAATTCTTCGCGGTTATAGACGACACTCGCCCCGGTTCCACCCAGCGTGTAAGAACAGCGAATGATGCAGGGAAAGCCGATCGTTTGCACCACCTCTTCCGCTTCTGCCATGTTGTGGGCATAGCCACTTTGAGGAAAATCCACACCGACAGATTCCAAAACCCCTTTGAATAGATCCCGACTCTCGGCTAGCTTAATCGCCTTTTCCTTGGCGCCAATGAGCTCCACGCCATACTTCGCAAGAATCCCTTTTTCCGCCAGCGAAAGAGCCAGATTCAACGCTGTCTGGCCACCCATGGTGGGCAGAAGCGCCTGTGGTTTTTCCCGACGGATAATGTCCTCGAGATACTCAACGCTCAAGGGCTCCACATAGGTGCGATTGGCTACCTCAGGATCAGTCATGATCGTTGCGGGGTTGCTATTGACGAGAATGACTTCGTAGCCCTCTTCCCTCAGCGCTTTGCACGCCTGGGTGCCGGAATAATCAAACTCACACGCTTGGCCGATGACGATGGGGCCGGAGCCTAGGAGAAGAATCCGTTTAATGTCTGTACGCTTGGGCACTTCTAAAAACCTTAAATCCTACTGTTATCGTCGTAAATTTTTTCAATCGGCATGTGATTATAAATCCGATGCTTCAAATACATACCCACGAGCAACCAGAGCCAGCTTTGATAGGTAGAAAAATCCTGCGACTTCTTGAACTGCTTCACCTTGCCCTTGATGTATGCGTGGACCTCAGTGGGATGATAGGAAGGCCTTCGAACAAAACTGAACGCTTTTTCCTTTTCCTCCCCCACTAAGCGGCCTTCAATGATATCGCCCCGATCGATCCCCAAAAAATCATTCGAGGCCTTCTTTTTGATGACGAAAGTTTTTCCGGTGTAGAGTTCTTTCAACTTCAAGCCAGTGTCATTCGCGCGGGCCACTGAGTAGAGACCGCGATTGCTCCCGCCCTTCACATGGCTCCAGATATCCTGGTCTTGGGGCCCCAGAGACTCCAACATCTCGGGCAATTTCTGCTCGAAAACACACCAATCGTAAAAGAAGTCCCAAAGATCTTCGACAAGCTCGGTATTGTCCGGCTGGGTGAGGGTAATCCGCAAGCGCGTGTGAAAATCCTTGCGTAGCTCCGCGAGCTTGTCCTTATCTACCGTCTGAATAATCCTTTGAACCAGCGATTCAAACTCGGGATGGATTAGCCCAAGACTGGGAGTCTCCTTCATTGCACGAATCCTCGGATGAAATTTTCAAAAATGTACGCTGCATCACTCGGTCCCGGTTTAGCTTCCGGGTGGAATTGAACACTATATAGGCGCATCTTCTCAGATTGAAAGCCCTCGACCGTTTGGTCGTTCAAGCTTATATGACTCAGCACGATATCCTTATTCTTGAGATCTTCCGCCCGGACCGAGAACCCATGGTTCTGAGAGGTAATCATAATCCGGCCCGTCGTTAAGTCTTTGACCGGATGATTCACTCCATGATGCCCGAATTTCAATTTATAAGTCTTACTCCCCAACGACCGAGCAAGTAGCTGGTGTCCCATGCAGATGGCTAAGATCGGCACTTTCCCGATCAGTGCGGAGATCTCCTCCGTGGCATTCGGCACAGTTGCGGGATCGCCTGGCCCATTACTGAGAATCACGGCTTTGGGCTTTTCCTTCAAGACCTCTTGGTGGGGCAAATTGTAGGGCACAACCCACACTTTGAACTGCATCGACTTGAGATGTCGCAAGATATTATGCTTTGCACCGTAATCGTAAACCACGACGGTGCCCGCACCCGAAGGAAGTTCCGGCTGAAATTCGTACGCCTTTTTTGTAGACACCTGGCTCACAAGCTCGAGCCCCTCCATCGCAGGAACACTTTCCAAATATTTTTTTCCTTGAGAAAGAGCATCTCCCTGGCCTTCCGGAAAAATAATTCCTCGTTGCGCCCCTTCGTCGCGCAAAATTCGAGTCAAGGCTCTTGTATCTACATCGCTCAAGAGCGGAACTCCGGCCTCCTTTAAATAATCAGAAAGAGTCTGGCGCGAGCGCCAGGACGAGGGCTCAGGATTGTAATCACGCACTACGACCCCCATTAGATCGAGTCCGCGGGATTCCAAATCCTCGAAATTAATTCCGGTATTTCCGATGTGAGGATAGGTCATGACGAGAATCTGTTGGCGGTAAGAGGGATCCGTAAATACTTCCTGATACCCGGTCATCCCTGTATTAAAGACGGCCTCTCCGCCGCTCGCCTTTTCCGCTCCGAAGCCCATCCCCCGAAAGAGGTGGCCGTTTTCCAAATAAAGTGCCGCTGGAAAACCCTTCATGGGTTTTCTCCTCGGAAAACGATGTTTCCCGCCACGATTGTCGCCTTCACTCGTCCAGTGACTTCCCACCCGTGAAACGGGGTATTTTGGCTCTTGGATTTGAACGTAGTCTTATCGATTTTATACTTTTCCTTCGGATCAAATAGAGTGACGTCCGCGACACTCCCCACTTTTAAGGTACCTCTCGACACGCCCAAAATCTCCGCAGGCCTGATAGTCATTGCCTCAATCACCCGTTCGAGCCGCACTTTGCCAGTCAAAACTAGCCGGTGATAAAGCGGGAATGCCGTTTCCAACCCCACCATTCCGAACGCCGCCATATCGTATTCCACTTGCTTCTCTTCCACAGAATGGGGCGCGTGATCGGTGGCCAGCGCGTCCAGTGTCCCATCGGCCAAGCCCTCCTGCACGGCCTCTACATCTTGCAGTTCTCGAAGGGGAGGAGCGACTTTCGTGTTCGTATCATAGGAGCCCACCACTTCGTCCGTCAAAGTAAGGTGGTGAGGTGTTACTTCCGCCGAAATTCTGGCAAGGCCGCGCTTTTTTGCGTCCCGAATTAAAGCTACGCTGCCCCGCGTGCTAACGTGGGCAATGTGGAGCCGTGCTCCGGTCAGTTCCGCCAAAAGAATGTCTCTCGCAACGATCAGTTCTTCCGACGCTCGAGGAATCCCCCTCAATCCGAAACGTGCGGAATTGAACCCTTCGTTCATCACTCCCTTGCCCTTCAAGTTGCAATCTTCCGCATGAACAATGACAGGGAGCTCGAATCGTTTTGAGTAGTCCAATGCCTTTCTCATGAGATAGGCGTTCATGACGGTCATGCCGTCATCCGATACACCCACCGCACCCGCCTCACGCATGAGTCCGAACTCGGCCAGCTCCTCGCCTTGCAATCCCTTCGTGATTGCACCAATGCAGTGGACATTAATGAGCGATTCCTTTTGAAATCTCTGATTTAAGAAACTTGTGATGAAAGAGTTGTCGTTCACCGGGTTTGTATTCGCCATGCAAGCAATCGTCGTGAACCCACCTACGGCGGCCGCTTCCGTCCCGGTCTTGATCGTTTCCTTGTGCGAGCCGCCGGGCTCTCTCAAATGCGTGTGCATGTCTACCCAACCGGGAGTGACAATGAGCCCCTTGGCATCGAGAACTTCTACGTCCTCTCGCGGAGCGCTCTGGCCCGGCTGAATTTTTTCGACCTTGCCATTGAGTATAAGAACGTCCGTCGTCTGATCAAGACGCTGGGAAGGGTCTATCACGCGCCCATTTTTGATTAAGAGGTTTCCGTTCATGACGGCACCTTGGGCTCACCGCCCGTAAGCAGGTGGAGGAGCGCCATGCGCATTACCACTCCGTTCGAGACTTGATTCAAGATTAGAGATCGAGATCCATCCGCCACTTCCGGTGAAATCTCCACTCCACGGTTTACCGGGCCCGGATGCATGACGATCACTTCGGGCTTACAGAGCTTCAAAATCCTCGACGACATTCCGTAAAATCGCGCATACTCGCCGCGAGAAGGGAGCTGTCCTCGGTTCATCCGCTCGATCTGAATTCTCAACATCATAACGACGTCTTGTTCTTTCACGGCCTTTTCAAAATCGTAAAAGACCTTCACGCCGAGTCGGTCTGCTTGAGGAGGAAGAAGAGTCGGCGGGCCACATACGGAAACTTCAGCGCCCATCGTCTTTAAAGCATAAATATTGGAGCGAGCCACTCGACTGTGCGCAATATCTCCCACGATAAGGACTTTTAAGCCGCGCACATCGCCTCTGGATTCCTTGATCGTCATGAGATCCAGAAGCGCTTGGGTCGGGTGTTCGTGAAACCCATCGCCCGCATTCACCACGGGAATCTTCAGAATCTGATCCAGGAAATTGGGAGAGCCAGCGGAAGGGTGCCGAAGAACGAGCACGTCGGGCGCCATCGCCTGTATGGTCTTCGCCGTATCGTAGAGCGTTTCGCCCTTTTCGGTCGAGCTCATCTCCTTGGTCAATACCAGGGTATCCCCGCCCAGGCGTTTTGCCGCGAGCTCAAATGAGCTTCTCGTACGCGTGCTGGCCTCGAAGAAAAGAAGAATGACCGTTCGATTCTTCATCGATTGAGGCAATGGCTTTTTCTCTTCCTGCAGTTTCTGAAAGTAGAAAGCCGTATCCAAAATAGTTTGAATTTGGTTAGCGGTAAGAGACTCGGTCCCCAAGAGGGATTTCAGGCCGAGAGAGGATGACATTAAGCTAGGAACCTTAGGCGAAGCTCGGCCACTTGGCAAGGGTTAACCCACTAAAAAAATTGACTTTTTCCCCGACTAATTGCTTTGCTTTGAGAGCTGCGCTATGAAAGGCCAGCGCTTTATTTCCTGAGGAACTAGATGACTGAAAAAACTACCGATTCCAGCCCCCGACTCAAGACAGGACTCGCCGAAATGCTTAAAGGCGGCGTCATCATGGACGTCGTGAATAAAGAACAAGCCTTGATTGCCGAAAAAGCCGGTGCCGTGGCCGTTATGGCGCTGGAAAGAGTGCCCGCGGACATCCGAAAAGAGGGTGGCGTCGCTCGCATGGCGGATCTCGAGAAGGTCCACGAAATTTTGGAAGCTGTTTCCATTCCGGTGATGGCCAAGGCCCGCATCGGGCACTTTGTCGAAGCGATGATTCTGCAAGAAATAGGCGTGGACTATGTGGATGAGAGCGAAGTCCTAACGCCTGCCGATGAGCAGTACCATATTGATAAGCAACTGTTCACGGTTCCCTTTGTTTGCGGTGCTAGAAACCTCGGCGAAGCCTTAAGACGCATTGGTGAGGGGGCCGCAATGATTCGCACGAAGGGCGAAGCCGGCTCGGGCAATATCGTCGAAGCGGTTCGTCATTTGAGAACGATTCGGTCGCAGATGCGTCGGCTCACCACCCTTGGCCCTGAAGAGCTTGTAAATGAGGCGAAAGAGCTAGGTGCCCCGTTACAATTGGTTCAATGGGTTGCCGAAAATGGAAAGCTCCCTGTCCCCAATTTCGCAGCGGGTGGAATCGCTAGCCCCGCAGATGCCTCTCTTTGCATGTGGCTCGGGGCCGAATCCGTATTCGTGGGATCGGGAATTTTTAAATCGAGCAAGCCTGAGCTCCTGGCGCACGCCATCGTTGAGGCTACGACAAATTACAAGGATGCCAAGATCCTCGCCAAGGTCTCCCGCGGCCTTGGCCCCGCGATGAAAGGTCTCGATATCCATCAGCTGAAACAGGAAGAGCGTCTTCAAGAACGGGGCTGGTAATCCATGCGCATCGGCGTTCTGTCTTTGCAGGGTGCCGTGGAGCCTCACTTTCAAAAATTGCGCGATCTTGGGGTGACGCCCGTCGAAATAAAGCTCGAAAAGGACCTCTCTGACATTCAAGGAATCATTCTTCCTGGCGGTGAAAGTACGACGATGCTCCACATGCTGGATCGAAATTCTCTTTATTCTCCCCTGCAAAAATTTGTGAAAGAGCGGCCCTCGTGGGGCGTTTGCGCGGGTGCGATTCTTCTCGCTGAGAAGGTGAGTCACCCTTCGCAAAAGTCGTTTGGAGCCCTACCCATCACTATCGAGCGCAATGCCTTTGGAAGGCAGGTGGATAGTTTTATCTCAGCCTTGGAATCGGATCGAAGCGACTGGCAGGGCTTGGAAGGCATTTTCATCCGTGCTCCTCGCATCCGAGACTTGGGGCCCGGAGTTAAGATTTTATTACGCTGGAAAGAGGAGCCGGTCCTCGTGGAGCACGGAAATACGTTAGCAGGAACTTTTCACCCTGAACTTTCCAAAGGGCACACTTTACATCGTTACTTTTTAGATAAATGCTCCCCCAATGGACGAGAGATTTCCTAAGTACTTGCGCTGGGTGGTGAATCGCCTAGATTTCCTGGGCCTTCCCAACCTCGGAATGTTGGTCTGTGGCTTGGCCGTTCTGGGCTTCGTGGGCACGCAGATGATGGGGGCTCCCCTTCATCAATTTACCTTTTCTCCTGAGCTAATACGGCAAGGGCAGTGGTGGCGGCTTTTTGCCTTTCCCGTTTCTGAAGGGCTTTCCAGCCCGATTTGGCTGCTTTTTTACGTCATGTATATTTACTTCGTGATGAATGCCCTGGAAGGGCATTGGGGACCTGGTCCCTTAACTGTATTCACGCTTTTTAGTTACGTCTGCGCGATGGTCGGGGCCATTATCACGAACACGGCAACGAATCTTTGGTACCACGTTCTCGAAAACATTAGTCTCGCATTCGGGACCCTCTTTCCGGACGTAGAGCTCTATCTCTTTTTCGTGCTGCCGGTTAAGGCAAAGTGGCTCGCGATGTTGGCCGGTGTCCTTTTCCTCATGCAGTTCTGGAACGCTTTCCTACCCGGAAAAATTTTCCTGGCAATAGCGTTCCTTCCTTATTTGGTTTTTTTCAGTCCCTATTTGGTTTCCACCCTGTATTACAAATATAAGATTTCCAAACATAAGCGCCGCTACAATCCCGAGGATTGGAAATGAAGTTTTACGACGAAATCCCTAGTCCGGTGGGTTGGATTCGCATTACAGCCAGTGATGCAGCAGTTCTTTCCATTCACCTAGGGGCCAAGCGCCTGCCCGAAATCACTCCTAACGTGGTCACGGACAATGCAAAAAAGGAATTGCAGGAATATTTCCTGGGAAAGCGTGAGCGTTTTTCCCTTCCCTACACCTTGGAGGGCACTGAATTTCAGAAAAAAGTCTGGAAGGCCTTGGGAAAAATTCCGTACGGCCGCTTGATTTGCTACTCCGAAATCGCTACCCGCATCGGCCATGCTAGAGCGGTGCGTGCGGTGGGCTCGGCGTTGGGAAAAAATCCCCTTCCTATTGTATTACCCTGCCATAGAGTCATCCATGCGGGCAGCAAAATAGGCGGCTTCACCGGAGGCCTCGACAAGAAACGTCGACTGCTCCGCCACGAGGGATCCCTGCCTGAGATAAAACCCTGATTGGTTAATTCTCATTGGCCGCACAATATTGTGCTCATGCGCTCTATTTCTATTGCTGTAGGTCGGAGGGCCTGCTACCCGAAGGCACGTAGGTAGCAAACAAGCGCAGTAATGCGGATCGAGAAAAGAGGGAGTTCTTATGAATCTACGGATCGTAGGTGGTACTTTACTTATTTTATCAACGACAGTTTTCGCGGGGCGAATTGAACATGATCTGCAAGCAGTCATCTTGAGCGCGGCTTACGCAAAAGCTGCCCTGATAGCAAATCAGGCTGTAGCTAAAGAGGGCATGGGATTCGTTACAACACTTGGTAATACCTCACGATTAGATGGAGACGGACCTGCATATTTTTATTACATACCGGTAAACGCGATCCGCGTTCCCCTTTCTCCTCTGAAGCCGAAACTTGTTGGTCACATTGTTGGTAGTATGGAACTTGAGCCAAACGCTCCCGTTCCGTTAGTGAAAGGGGTCTCGTTTAAACCGGCTGGCGACCCTCCTGCGGATAAGTAATCAAGAACGAGCCGCATCCCTCAAAATAATGTCGCTCGCTTTTTCCGCAATCATGTAAACAGGAGCGACGATAAATAGGCCTGGGATTCTTGGAAATACTGACGCATCAACGATTCTCAGGTTCTCTGTGCCATGCACCTTGAACTCGCTGTCGACAACGGCCATCCGATCGCTTTTGCGGCCCATCGGGTTCGAGCACGAAGCGTGGTGGCCCCAAGCTTCTCTTTGCACGAACTCACGCACATCCTTCTCACTTGCGACGGTTGGACCGGGAACAAGCTCTTTGTCAGCGTAATGGCCGAGTTTGCGATTCATTCCGCGGACAAATTGAAGAGCGCCCGTGACTGCATCCAAGTCCTCGCCTCGGGAATCATTTCCTTCGGCAAAATACTTGAAGTTGATCTCAGGCGTATCCGTGGGATTCGCGGATTTCAATGTCACCGAGCCCGCGGTGTTTTCCGTGCGGCCCTTAAGAATGGCCCAGGTCACGCAATTCGACTTGAGGGAGTCCTGCGACCAACCCGGGTAATAGCCCTTGAAGGCACCGGGAACGGCGAAGATGAAAAGATCCGGATCGGCTTGATTCGAAGACGATTTCTTCTTAAGTCCTACGATCACTCCATTACTGCCGTAAACGCTTCCCGTAGGATTTTTTTGCCAGTCGACCATTCCCGGATCGCCAGGCTTTCCAAACGTACAGCCCTTCAATAGGTTCAGCGGCTCTTTGAGCTGGGTGACGACTCCCACCTCATACCGATCCTGAAGATTTTTTCCGACGCCTGGTAGATCAAGGAGCGACTTGATGCCGTGCTTGTCCAATTCTTTGGGGTCGCCAATACCTGAGAGCATAAGGAGTTGGGGCGTATTGAAGGCACCGCCTGCCAAAATCACTTCCCGTGTCGCGCGCACCACTCGGGTCTGGCCCTTGGCACCTCTTGAATTCGGATCGGCCTGATAAAGATGTTCGCCCTCGAGATACTCGACGCCGAGAGCTCTCGTTGTACCTTCCTTAAAAAGTACACGACTCGCTAAAGCGTCCGTCTTAATCGTGAGATTTTGCGGATAGAGCACTTTCGTTAGAAGTAATAGCTCTCGCGTGCCATTGCGCCGGCCGTTCGAAGTGGCTTTAGGCGTGGTGAAAAGGCCTTCGCGGCTCTCGACGATCGTATCCCAATCATTGGGATCGAGGCTGAGAAGCTCCTGAATACCTTCCGGATCCAAGTTGCCCAGTCGGTTCAAGATCGATTTCGGGAGTCTGCCTTCCTCGGCCGCCGTCAGAACCAAGCGAAGAAGGGCAGGATCCTTCAAAAGAAGAGTCGTGGGGGTCTGTTCCACCTGCAACCACCCGGATTTTCCGTGCCTTCTTTCTTCCGCCTGATTGTTGCTCAAGTAACGAGCACTTTCTACTTTTTGAAAATATTCGCGCATGTGCTCCGCATGCCACGAGGGATCGCCTGTGATATCGAAGATTTTTTCCCAGTCGCTGTTGTGGGGATACATCGTGATCATCGCATTGTGCGCGGTACACCCACCCAACGTTCCCGCGCGCGGATAAAGTACGCCTTTCCCCTTTACCCACTTCGAATCCGCGATGGATCGCGCGGGATCTGCATAGTGCTTAACAAAAAAGTCCCATCGCAAAGCTGGATCTTCCGTCGAAAGGCCCTGAAAAGCGGGGACACGGTAATTGATCGTGTCTTTTTTGCCGCCCGCCTCGAGGAGCAGCACCTTGTGCCCCGCTTTCGCTAGGTTAGCCGCGACGGGTCCGCCCCCGGCACCGGACCCAACCACGATGTACTCATAGGTATCGGGCTCGCTCGCAAAAGAGAGAGTTCCGTAAAAGGAAGCACTTGCCGCCGCCGTCATGGCGGACTTCAGAAATTCCCGACGATTAATACGAGATTCCATGGATAACCTCTACGGGTTGATGGTGTTTAAGCCTCGAAGGGTCTCAAAGAGACTTTCTTCATCGGGTTCCGTTTGATTAGCACCCCGCCCTCGTTGACTCGCCTCGTAAGCAAAGACACGGCCGCGGCCGATACTACTTAAGGGACGGTGTTCGCTGTGGTGGTGACCAGGGGTAAAGGCTAGCTTTTCGCAAAGTTGATCCTGTACCGGATTGGAAGGATCCTGTTGATCGAGAATGAGATCCGCCAAAGGTAAGGAAGGAGAAACTCCTTCGGTCCACTCACGGAGTCCGTCCTCAATCGGCGTTGTTCCGGGATTTTTTTCGAGCTGAGTAGATAAAAGGTAATGGACCGGGGCCATCTTCGCTCTTCTCGCAAGTTCCTGCCGGAGATAATCCTTGTGCACTCTATCGGTGACTGGTTCGAGCTGCCGTTTGATCCATTCGGAGAATTCAGCCAGTTTGCTGATCCCACCTTCGACAACCCCTAATTCCGCATCGAGCAACCTGTCCGCAAAGGAATCGTGCGCAGCACCCCACTTTCCATTGTGCTCCATCACCGGAGAGATATTGAATTTCACGGCCTGACCCTTTCCTAGAAGGTAGGGGTGCCCGCTCCAAAAGCGCTCCTTCGAGAGGCTCTTGATCACGCGAAGCGTGCGTTTTGCGAGAATGCCAGCGACCTTCGGATGTTTCACTCCAAAGAGCGCCATGTTCTTGTGAAGAAAACC
>JAHFAF010000087.1 GCA_023250715.1 Pseudobdellovibrionaceae bacterium
AGCCTGGAGATCCCTATCCGTATTGCATGCCGAACAGACCCCATCATTTCGATCCAGAAGATATGTAGGATCATGAGACCCCAGAGGGTACGCCTCCGGTTCCTCCCTTGTGCGTCCTTGATCTTTGCCATTTTGCCTCGACCTCGCTACGATTCTCATTTGTTTAGGAGCCCTATGGAAAAGCGAAGTTCCAATTTTGAAACCTTGGCGGTGCATGCTGGCGTAAAGCCGGATCCCTCCACCGGCGCTATCATGACTCCTATTTTTGCGACCAGCACCTACGTGCAGACATCGCCCGGAAAACACCTAGGCTATGATTACTCGCGTACTTCCAATCCGACGAGAAAGGCCCTCGAGGAATCGATTGCGGCATTGGAGGGCGGAAAATTTGGCCTAGCGCTTTCTTCCGGGTGCACGGGAGTGGATATTCTCATGCACATGTTGGAAGTCGGAGACCATGTGGTTTCTGTGGATGATGTTTATGGCGGCACGAGCCGGCTCTTTCGCACCATTTGGGCGAAGCATGGCGTGCAAACCACGTTTGCCGATTTGACCGCTCACAGCGTTTCCGATTTCGCGACTCCAAAGACTAAAGTGATTTGGATCGAAACGCCGACAAACCCTCTTCTAAAGGTGATCGATATCGAACGTGCGGTGAGCTGGGCGCGAAAACAAAATCCCCGCCCTCTAGTCGTGGTGGACAATACCTTTGCAAGTCCCTACTTCCAGAGCCCCTTGGCTTTAGGCGCGGATGTGGTCCTTCATTCCACGACGAAATATTTGAATGGCCATAGCGATGTGGTGGGCGGAGCTTTGGTTACGAATGACGAAGAGCTCTTCAAAAAAATGCACCACATTCAAAACAGCATGGGTGGAATCAGCGGGCCCTTCGATTCGTGGCTTGTGCTTAGGGGAATAAAAACGCTAGCGCTTCGGATGAAGCGGCATGAAGAGAATGCGATGGCTCTTGCCCAGTTTTTGGAAAAACACCCACAGGTGGAAAAGGTTCTCTACCCGGGATTGAAATCCCACCCTCAGCATGAGGTCGCAAAAAAACAGATGCACGGCTTTGGCGGCATGGTGACTTTTTTCCTTAAAGGAAAGCTAGAGAACGCCCAACGGTTTCTCGAAAGCCTGGAAGTCTTCTCCTTGGCCGAAAGTCTTGGTGGAGTGGAGTCTCTGGTGGACCATCCGGCCATCATGACCCATGCTTCCATTCCTGCCGAGACTCGCGCGAAGCTCGGGATTACCGATACTCTGGTCCGGCTTTCCGTAGGCATTGAAAGCCTTTCGGATCTACAGAACGACCTCGATAAAGCGCTCCAAAAATCAAAATAATTCTAGACGCTTAGCCCCTAACCCACTGAAAAGGCACCCTTTTATCTACGTTTTTTGGAACGGACGTGGTATGGAGGCGTCACTTATACGCTCCGTGTCAATAATGAATGGTACGGACTTTTAATAAAACCCTGGGCAAGTCGCCAAGACGAGCCCGGGACGGAGGAGATATCCATGTTCAAGAACGGTCTGCTGGTGATGTTGGCGGTTTTCAGTTTCGCAGTGGTCGCGAAAGCGGAGAACCAGGTTGATAACGAGCTCAAGGCGAAGGATGCCAAGGGTAAGACTTTTTCGGTCATCGATGGAGATGTCGAGAAGGTGTACCATTTGACGGCTGAACAAGCGGCGAAATTGCCGAACGGCGATCTTTCCAAGGCGACTGAGGAGCAGAAGAAGCAAGCTCAAGACCTTATCGACGAAGTCACCAAGAACAAGCCGGCGAAGGAATACGCCATCAATAAGGATAAGAATGCCGCGACAAGCGCTTGCGATTGGTATTATCCCTACGGCTACAACTACAATTCCTATTATTACAACCCTGGGTATTATAACTACAATTATAACTATTACCCAAGCTACTCGAGCTATTATTACCCGCGCTATTATGGCGGTGGCGGTTACTATTACTACAATGGCGGCTACGCGAGTGTTTATAACTACCGCAACTACGGTTACTACTATCGCGGTTACGGTAATCGGTATTACTGGGGCTGCTAAGCTCTTGTAGTTTCAATTGTGATTTTTGGAAGGTCTCTCACCGAATGGGGGGAGGCCTTCTTAGTTTCTCTACTTCTATAAAAACGTTACGAGGTTAAAAAATGCGACGTACATGGATGGGGCTAGGACTCTTATTGTCTATTGGGGCTTGGGCGGCGATTCAATATGCGACCAAAGTCGAGAACGGTGAAGAGTTAAGAAAGACGTACGCACTCACTCCGGCCTATGATCCTCAACCCTCCTTGCGCGATATCAAGATCGCTATTCTCGATAACGGATTTGCAGGCATGGTGGGTGGCGAACTGAAATATTTACCAGGCACTCCAGTCGTTAAAGAAAAATGGGGCGATAAGCGGGTGGAGCTCGATCCTCGTGAACCGCACGGGCGACTGATGGCACAGACTATTTGGGCCATGACGGGCATGTCGGAGAACAATTACCCGCAGTTTTATCTCTTAAATTCTCGTGGAGTGGAAAATACTCGTGATGCTTTGGCTTTTGCGAAAAGTGAAAAGGTGCATATCGCACTTTTTGCGGCCAATTTCGAAAGCATGGGCAATTTCGACGGCAAGGGGTTCATTAATAAGTGGGTGAGCGAGCTTGCGGCGCAAGGAACGATCGTAATCGTGGCCGCAGGAAATAATCATGGCATGGTTCACAATGGCGTGATCAATAAAAGCAACATCAACGACAATATCGATAATACGAGAAAGATGCTCTCTTTCGCGAATGGCAAGGATTCCCTGGAATTCGTGAGCCGTACGACCGAGGATCCCAGTGGCGATCCCGCATCGTTGGAAGTGATTCTCTCCTGGAATGATTTTACGGATGAAATGACCGTCGGCACGGATAGGGATCTCGATCTTTATTTGGAGGATGAAAACAACAATATCCTCGGAAAGAGCCAGTACAAGCAAAAGAAGGACGGTGCCGATTATGCGTGGGCCCGCGAGCGATTGGAGTGGTCGGGTTATCTTGTAAAAGGAAAGAAATATAGGATTCGAATTTCGGCAAAGGGCGATTCTAATTTTGATAATACGAAAGACAAGTTCCGCGTCACAATTAAAACAGGGCGACCGCCTGCTTACGAAGAGGGTATGGCGGTGCGGGCGATAAATTTCACGGACGCTTCAAATTCGAATGAAATGATGGTCCCCGGGGATAATCCCGACGTTATCACCGTAAGTGATCGCGCCGTATTCAGCTCGCTTGGTCCCAAGGTCCAGACCTGGAATAAGCCCGACATTTGGATGCTCCGATCGGACGTGCGTTTCGATGATAGGAGCGCTCCTCCTTCGACTTCCTTCTCTGCTGCTATTTTTGCTGGTATTGCGGCGAGCTTGAAGGCGAAGGAGCCATTGGCAACAAAGTCGACTCTGCTTAAGTTCGCCGGATGGAAAGTTCCGGCTCTTGAGCGAGGCCTAACGTGGGATCAGGCCTCACGTTACCTTCCCCATGTGGTAAACGCGGTGTCCGAACGCCGAGGTAATGCGCGACTGACTCCCATTTTGAGAAATGGAAGCCGGCTCATCCTTGCGGCCTCCGAATTTCCGACAGGTATCGACGAGTTTTTCCGCGGGGTCAACATGAGCGAAATTCGCCAGAAGCGCGAATCGATCGAGTTTTATCTCGTGGCGCGAACTAAGCGAGAAGATGACGGTGCGCGTACAGGTTTCAATATCCGCGGGACCGTCAAAACGTCACGCGAGGCTTATCCGTGGGAAGCGCAAAACGAAAACCCGGCGAGCTTCGTGCAAATCATGACTGAGGCTGAGTACCAGAAGATTCAGGAGCTCGATAAGAACGTGGATGCGACTCGGCAGTGGTCCACTCCGACTCCGGATGAGTTAAGAAGCGCCCTTTGAATTTGCGAGTGCAACGAAGCAATCTCGTTGAGGCTGGCGCAGGCCTACAAAAATAACGAAATTCTATGGTAGTATTGTTAAAACTTAATTATAAAACGCAATGAAAACTTACCAAATACTATTACTCATGCGCCGCTGGATAGTATTACTCTTAGACATTTCGAAGGGTTTTTTGACAACCCCTTTGGTGATTTTGCTATTTATTCAAAGCTGTGCATTTGTTTCAAGCCGGGCCATTGGAAGCGACTTAGAAAAAAAAAGCAACCGGTTCGAGCTTGGTGTTACATTTGGTCAACCGTTTGCCGCCCACATCTTGTTGGGGGTGTGGCGTCCTTTTTCGCTGCCGCTGGTTGTTCGCGGCTATGGTGCGACTTACATAATTGCAAGCGGCGGAGCACTGGAAGTTGGAGCCCTACTGTATGACACCCCCAAATTGAAACATTATATTCTTGCGAGCATTGGACGGGTGGTCGCGATGGATGCAGACTCAATGAGCTATAAAGGAGGCAAATACGGTATTAAATTTGAGTCTTTTTTTGTTGAAGCCGGCCTAGGCATTCAATCGGAGAGTCTGGACTATCCCCTTCGTTTAGGTGAGCATGGTATTGGAAAAATATTGATTCTCTTTAATATTGGCTTTGGTTGGGAAAGCGAAAAAGGATTTTAGTAGGTTCTCCATCTTCGCTACCTTTTGCATGGGATTACTACTATCTCCTAGCAGATGCGTTTTTTTTGCGATAGATCACAATCCCCGCGATGGCGAAGGGCAAGATGCCCAGCGAAACCAATTGGGAGTAGCTGAGTAAGCCACTGAAGACATAACCGCGGTAGTCATCGCCGCGGAAGTACTCGATGAAGAATCTAAGGATAGAGTAGAGGACGAGTCCTTGGAAGAAGATCTGGCCTCGGTATTCCCTTTTTTCAAAACGCCACCAGAGATAACCAAAGATTAGAAAACAGCCGGCCGACTCGTAGAGCTGAGAGGGATGGACGGACACGTTTCGGACATTGGCGAATGTTTGGGGGTGATTGAACTTCACTCCTAAGAAGCATTGAGTGGCTTTTCCCCAACAACACCCGGCGAGAAAACAGCCGATACGGCCCACACCAATGCCCGCCGCTGTAGCAAGAGCCGCGATGTCCGAAAAATTAAAGTAATCGATCTTCTTCCCCCGGGAGTACATCCACACCATCCCGATGCTGACTAGAAGTGCGCCATACAGCGTGTACCCGCCTTCCCAAACCGCGATGATTTTCTCTGGGTGGGCCGCGTAGTACTGGGGCTCTTCAAATACGACGTGAAAGAAGCGACTTCCGAAAACGGAACCCAAAACGATTAGGAGGAATAGGTTCTCAATATGTTTCGGATCGTCTCCAAGCTTCGCTGCGCGATGAAGGCTGATAAAGTAGGCGGTTGAAAATGCTAATGCCAGCATCACCCCATAGCTAGGCAGAAGAATGTGAATACCAAAAAGGGTCGTATCAAGGACGTAGGGATGCATTGTACTTTCTTAAAGATATCATGAACCCGATCCAACCGGCCATTAGGAGAAGATTCCACCATTCTCCGAGCTTCACATAGATTGTTTCGGGCGGTGTTGAGGGCAGGTGAACTGTTTCCAAAAGTACTGCCTCGTCATACACCGGCGTCATTTTTCCGATGTGGCCGTTGGTGTCGACTACGAAAGAGGTTCCTGTGTTCGTGACCCGAATAAGCGGGGTGCGGGTTTCTATGGCTCTAAAAATGGAAAGCTGTCCATGTTGATAAGGCTCGGAAGTCGGGCCAAACCACGAATCATTCGTCAGATTTAGAAGAGCCTGAATCTTTCGATTAGCAACTTTTCTTACAAAACTGGGAATGATGGCCTCATAGCAAATGGTCACTCCTAAACGAATCCCATCCAAAGTCTGAAATACTGTTTGCTCACGCCCGAGCTCGAAATTCGAAACTTGGGGGAACCACCGATATAGCGCGGGAAATGTGTCCCCTAAAGGCATGTACTCGCCAAATGCGAGAAGTACATTTTTGGGGGCGATGGATAATCGATACCCTGGTTGAGTTACGGGACGGGGCTCGACGAGAAAGGCCGCATTGTAATCCCGATCAAAATGGAAAGGGCTTTGGGCGTAGGCTCCGACGACTAACGGGACTCCCCATTCCACGACCTTTTGGCGAATCTCTTGGGCGTAACGAATTGGGCTCTCCATCTGAAAGGGCATTGCGGTCTCGGGCCACAATATTAGGTTTGGCTTGGGCGTTTGTTTTAACGCTTTTTCTGTGAGGGAGATGTACTTGTCCATCACAAAGCGTAGCCTCCCGCCAATTCCCATCTTTGCCTTTACGCGATCGAGCGATCCGATATTTGCCTGGACGAGTGCCAAGTTCAAAGTTGGCCCGTCCGGAAGCGGCGCTTGCAATCGAACGGCTCCGAAAATCAGCGCAAAAGTCCAAAGACCAATCGGAATGGCCGGAAGCCAGCGGGGGAGCGCATAGCCATGTTGACTTCGCCAGACGTAGGCCGCGGCCGTGCTTCCGGCGCTAAAGAGCGAGAAGGTGAGAAAGCTCACACCCGTCCATTCGACGATTTGGATGAGTACAGGGTATCGGTATAGTGCGTGGCCCAAATACCAGGGAAAGAGTTTTGGGATGAGGAATTCGAGAATCGTGAACCAGGCCGGAAAGAAAACGGCAAACCAAAGACCAGCCACCCAGGTCGGTGCTTTGGCTGGTATACGACGGTAAAGGCGAAAAGTGAGCCAGGAAAACAAGGGGATATTCAAGGCGCCAATGCCGCAGAATCCAACATAAAGGAGAGCACTCGGAATCCAGCCGAGCTCGCCAAAGACATGGATGACATAGACGACCCAATAGAACCCGCCCCACATGAGGACAAGAGAATGAAAGAATCCAAACCACAAGGCCTGGCGTTCGGTTTTCAGCTGGAAAAACATCCCAGTGAAAAAGAAAGGAAGAAGAAAACAAAGAAAACAGAGATCAAACGGAGCGTAAGCAAAAATCAAAGCCAAAGCGGCAAGGATGGAAAGGGCCCAGGGGTTAGTTGAGAGCTTCTGCCACATTGGAGAGGTAGCGATCGAATAGTTTTGCAATTTCAGCTTTGGCGATGGGCGCGACTACTGTTTTGAGAAGGGCTGGGAGAGGAAGCTCGGTCGAGAGCTGGACCCCGAAGGTGAGCTGGCTTTCCGATCCCACAGATTGAAATTGCCACTCGCCTTTTAGCTGGCTGCTACCGGTTCCACTCACTTCGACCGGGGTGACTCGAATCCGCGAAGTAGGGGTGAAATCAAATCGGGTAACCAGTTGCAAGTTTAACTCTTGTGTACTGAATGCTATTTTCTTAAATACCCAACGATAGGTGTTGTCCTTCAGCTTTTCGAACTTTTCGATTCCGGGAAAGTGCTCGGCGACGCTTTTTTCGACATTCGCACAGTAGGCGTAGGCCTCTTCAACGGTGCAAAGAAGTTTGGTGGCGCTGGTATGAGTGACATCCAAGTGAATCGGCATGGTACTTAATGGATTCTAGCCTCGGCGGGGGGTGGTTTCAAAGGCTTTCGCAGCTTCTCTTACGAGTTGGTCCTTTTCTTTCTGGACTATCAATAGGTGGCCATCCTTCTCGACCACCACTAGGTCCTTGACTCCGACCAGGGCTACCGATTTGCCGGCAGGTAGGTGGACCAGGCAGCCCTCGCTTTGAATGACCTTAGCATTGCCGGAGAGTACTACATTAGCTCCTTCCTTTTCCGTTCGGAGCTCGTACAGAGCGCCCCACGAGCCTATGTCACTCCAGCCGATTTCGGTGGGAAGAAGATAAATGTTGTCGGCTCTTTCCATCACCGCCTTATCGATGGGTTGGGACGTGAGGTGGGGATAGGCTTTTTCAGGGCCTTGGGAATTCAGTGCCTTCCAGTCACTCGAGCAGAATTTTTCGAAGGCCTTAACGATGCTTCCCAAACGCCAGACAAACATGCCGCTATTCCAATAAAAATTTTTTGCCCGCAAGAATTCCTCGGCTCTTTTTTGGTCCGGCTTTTCCACGAATCTTTTTACCCGGACCGGGCGAGTGCTCATGTCGGCCTCAATGTAGCCGTATCCCGTATGAGGGTGGGTGGGAATGATCCCTAATGTGACCAGGCATTCCTTTTCACGAGCGAGCGCAACGGCCGAGAGAAGGAGCTTTTGAAATGTTTCCACTTTCTCGATGTGATGATCGGCCGCAAGGACGATCATTACCGCATCCTCTGAAAAACCTTGTTTCAAGAGGGAGTAGGCCGAGAGCATCAGGCAAGGGCCAGTGTTCTTGGCTTGTGGCTCCAGGATGAGGTTCTTGAATTCGGGAACTTCTTTTTGGAAAAGCGCTTTCTGAGAGGCTAGGGCGCACACCCAAACATTTTCTTTCCCTACGACAGGAGCAATGCGATCCATCGTCACCGAG
This sequence comes from Pseudobdellovibrionaceae bacterium, assembly GCA_023250715.1. Taxonomy (GTDB): domain Bacteria; phylum Bdellovibrionota; class FAC87; order UBA2466; family UBA2466; genus JAHFAF01. Next base: position 8,372 of record JAHFAF010000087.1, read on the forward strand.
AGAAGCGACTTCTCTCCCGTGAGTTTCAAAAACTGCTTGGGGTATTCGCCATTTGATAAAGGCCAAAACCGAGTTCCGCTTCCTCCCGCCATGATGAGCGCGACGACATTAGGAGCGGCCATAACTGTCTTTCAAGCGAACGACGTCTTTGAGGTGAGGGGTGGAAACTTCGAAAATGCGGCAATCGGTCTTGGCTTGTATTCGATGCAAGGTGCCGGGAGGAATATGGAAAACCTCGCCGGGCTGGAAAACAAAAGTTTGAAGTTTTTCTTGGGAGGGTCCCGTCTCCAAAAGCGCTTCCCCCGCTTCGAAGTAAAGAGTTTCTTCTTTCGTCTTGTGGTACTGCAGGCTTAGGGATTGCCCGGCGCGGACAAAGAGGACTTTAGCGACGTAATCCTTCGTGTGGGCCCAAATCAGTTCATAACCCCAGGGCTTCTCAATGCGCTCAATTTTCGCTGTCGGTTTTTCGGACAAGGTAATTCTTAACCTCTCCCTTTTCCTGCAGCATTTCACCACTGCGCTGTGCGGACTGCAAGTCGGTATAGTAGCCGAGCCATACTCGGTACCAGGTATCCTTCTTTTCTCCGAGCTCTTTTGCAGTGAAGTAGGCGTGGGGGAACCCTAATTGTTTTAGGGAGGTAACACGCTCGGTGGCATCCTTCTCGGTCGGATAAGAACCTACTTGAACGGTAAATTTTCCTTCGGAGAAGCTTGTGGGATATTTCTTCGCGTTCCCGCTACCGCTTTTGGGGACGGAGGCCGTCGCTCTCTTCTGAGCAAGCGAGCCTGGGGCCGCTGGGGAATCATCGTCAAAAAGGCCCTTGAGCTTCGGGTTTTTCAATACGTGTTCCGCGGCCTTTTCATTGGATTCTTGGAGGCTATTCCCATAAAGGTCGGGTTGTCTTCCGCGTTGAGGGATGAGCTTGAGCGGCCCTTCTTTGGCTTCGCTTGTAGTTGTAGTCGTCGGGGCCGCGGCCTTTCCCTCAGTGGGTTTCTTCTCGGCGTCTGAGGGTTGGGTTTTCGCCTCCACGGCGGGGATTGCCTTCTCGGGCTCGGCCGCAGGTGCGTGGTTCACTTCCGGAATTTCCGGCGCACCGACCATGGGGGGTGTTTCCGAGGACTGCATCGCGCGCTGATTCTTGATGAGGATTGTTTCGTAGCGGGCTTGGGCTAGTCCCTTTCCCACTAGAATGCCTACGGTGAACATCAGGAGCGAGACAAAAACGAACAGACTAAAGATGACCGCAATTTCGCGATGATCGAAACGAAGCGATGGTTGGTCTTTCATAGTCAGCCTAGTGGATGCGTGCGGGCAAAAAAGGTGGGAACTCTTTATTATTTTACGCAGGACTTAGGACAGGGTCAATGGAAAGGCGGAGCCGGGGCCAAGGCCCCGGCCCCAAAAGCATTTACTTCTTTTTCTTCGTTCTCTTTGCCACGGGCGCCGCATCATCACTCGTATTTGCGACGCATTGATACGTAATGTGCCATTCTTTCAACTGGGTCGTGAAAGAGCTTCCTGTTGTGGTGTTACTTGGCGTGGAGCCAAAGGTAAGGGCCCCTACTTTGAACGCAGGATTGGAATGGTAATTATTCGATTGCTGAGTGGATGAATCTGTTTTTTCCCCCACCACCATTTCTCCTTCTTCCATCACTTGAGGCGAGGCATTCGTACCACAATTGGTCATCATCATTGTGTCCGCTTTCGCCCTATCTTCCGTTCGGTGTTCGGAATGAAGAGCGATCGTTCCTCCTTGGGCCGTGCGGACCTTCACTACGCGAGCGTAGGGCTCATAGGGAAGAGTCGCACATCCAACGGAAAACAAAAGAACGACATACAACGGAGTTAGCAACATTCGGGTTTTCATCAAGGCTCCTTTGATAAGAAAGCGTAAGAAAGAGTCCCGGCGCCGTCAAGAAAGCTGAAGCCCTTTGTGGCGCAGAAGCCAATGTTTCTGGTTCGAACCACCACCGTATCCCGTGTCCTTTGGTTCGAACCAAGCACGCGGTGACAGGGAATACGGCAAGTACGGTGTTTGCGAGCGGAGCGAAGCAATCTCGTTGTAATAGCTAGACTGATGGGATTGCTTCGGCTCCGCCTCGCAAATTCCGTTTTTAAGTGGCCGCGCTTCGGGTAAGTGACGAGAAGCCGAAAGTATTGGAGAATAATGGTACGTGAAAACCATCCTCCTCCTTTTAGCTTCCAATATTTTCATGACCTTTGCCTGGTACGGGCATTTGAAATTCAGAAGTTCTCCCCTGTGGATCGCTATTTTGGCGAGTTGGGGGATAGCTTTTTTCGAATACTGCCTTCAGGTACCTGCGAATCGAATCGGCTCCTTCACCTTTTCGACAGCGCAACTCAAGATCATTCAAGAGGTGATCACGTTAGTTGTGTTTGCGTTCTTTTCGGTTCTTTATCTTCGCGAGCCAGTCCGTTGGAACTATCTCGTCAGCTTCGCTTTCATGGTGGGCGCGGTGTGGTTCATGTTCAAAGCCTAATAAATATTCACCGACCAAGTCACCGCCTCGGAGAGGCATTTGTTAAAGAAATCGTCCCATTGTTCGCATGCGGTGAAAAGCGTGAAGGCCTGTTGGAATTGGCATTTTGTTCGATAAAGGCACTCTCCGCTGAAATCGTCGAAGTACTGGCATTTTTCCTCGCAACCGGGCGCGGGAAGGTACGGATTGACCGTGTAGGGGGTGATTAGATTCGCTTCGGAGGCACATTTGTTGGTGAAGGAATCAAATTTTTCGCAATAGGTGTAGTGAAGTCTCTCATCGATAGTGGTGCACCTTGTGCGGTAATTGCAGTCATGAGTGAAGGAGTCGAATTGCTGGCAATGTTCCTCGCACGTCAGTGTTTTGCCGAAACTCGATGAAACCCAAATGAGAGACAAAACCAAAATTAATCGCCCCATAGAAGCCCCCTTATTCCGTCATTCTAGAAAGGGAGGGGCCTCTTGTATACCGCACCTAGACTTTATAAAAGGCTTCGAGATCTTCTCTGAAAAAAGGCTCTAACACTTTCATTTCTTCGATGGAAAACCAGCCTAGCTCCGTGTGCTCGTCGTTTTTCAATGTAGCTTCCCCCGAAAGAATCTCCGCAAGCCACCAATGAATGGTGGCTGTTTTGTCGTGCGTGTCGAAGATACAAAGCTTTCGGGTTGCCTGCACCACGAGCCCCACTTCTTCAAACACTTCGCGGACCACGGCGTCCCTATCCAATTCCCCAGGCTCGATCTTGCCTGAAATGGGGCACCAATAGCCGGGTGCGGCTTTTTTCTGAGGGTTTCGCTTTCCCAATAGAAATTTCCCCCCCTTAGGGATAACCGCTGCAATGACCTGGATTTTCAGCATCTCAAGTATTAGTTATCACTAAACTTCTAAACATTCCTGAGTTTTTACCGATAAGGAAACGAGGGACCATGCGCATTTTAATAGTCGAAGATGATGCCGCCCTTCGACGGGGGCTCGAAGCGCTCTTAAAGCTGCAATATGAAGTTGTGTCTTGTGGAAATGGAAAAGAAGCACTCGACCTTTTAAAGAAGAGCGCTTTTCAAGTAGTCATTACGGACAATCAATTGCCCGGCATGGACGGGATGGAGCTTCTTCGACACGGAAAGAAGCTTTCCCCCGCGACAGCATTTCTGATGATGACGGGTTTCGGATCGACCGAGCAGTCGCTCGAAGCGTTGCGCTTGGGGGCTGATGATTATTTTTTCAAGCCATTCGATATCAATGAGGTGCAACACCGCATCCGTCGCATTGGCGAGTTGCAAGCGTTGGGTGTGGAGCGAGTGCTGCGCGCTGAAGAGCGGCGCGGGGTCTCGAGAATGATTGGCTCCTCGGAAGCGATCAAAAAGGCAAAGGCCTTTGTCACGCAAGTGTCCGTGGCCGATGCGCCAGTGCTGATCTTGGGCCCCACGGGTGCTGGCAAGGAAGTGATCGCAAATGCCATTCATGAGTCCGGTGCGCGAAAAGTGGGGCCATTTATCCCCATCAATTGTGGGAGTTTGAACGAACATCTGATGGAATCTGAGCTTTTCGGTCACGAGAAGGGCTCATTCTCGGGCGCCGAGAACATGAAGCCTGGAAAATTCGAGCTCGCTAGTGAAGGCACCTTGTTTCTCGATGAAGTGGGCGAGATGAGCCCCGCGCTTCAGGCGAAGCTTCTTCGTGTTTTGCAGGAAAAGGAATTTTATCGAGTTGGTGGAGTGCAAGTCATTCGCACGCAAGCGCGTGTGATTGCGGCCACCCATCGCCCCCTCGAGGAAATGGTCAAAGATGGCTCCTTCCGCGAGGATCTCTTTTTTCGGTTCAATGTTTTGACGTACGAAATGTGTGGGCTAAAGGGCAGGCTCGAGGATGTTCCGATGTTGATGGATCACTTTCTCGCCGAGCTCAGTCCGAAGTTTGGGCGCAAACTAAAGCTCGCGAATAAAACCAGAGAGCTGATGGGCAAATACGAATACCCGGGAAATATTCGTGAGCTTAGAAATATTTTGGAGAGGCTCGCAGTATTATCGGTGGGGGAGTCGGAGATTGGTCCGGATTATCTTCCTCCGGAATTTCACGGAAAAGGCTTTTCGGCATCGGGAAAAGACTTTTCCTTCCTTCAGAACTTTCCCTCAGGCCTCTCCGAAGCAACGGAGCTTCTGGAAATCCGAATGATTAAAGAAGCCATGGAGAAAGCGCAGCAGAATCAGGTACAGGCCGCAAAACTTCTTAAAATCGATCGCAGTGTTTTAAGATATAAATTGAAGAAGTACGAAGATCTTTTAGAAGAATCAAAAAAAGAAGCCGCATAAACTTAGGGCGAGAACCCTTTTGGAGTTCCCGCCCTAAGCCGTCCTTTTACTTTTTCCTGGTAAACCGTGCACCATGACTCTAGTGCAAGCGGTGTTCCACCACCCCTAGGCACGAACTGAGGACAAAGAGGGGCGAGAGATTTGAAAAACTCCTTTTCACCGCCGCTCTCTCATCTGTAAATAATTGAAAATACTAATAAAACACTGGGGAAATTTCACCACCCCCACCCGATTCGGAAATTACCAAGGGCTTTTCGGGGGTTGGATTAAATGGCGTCGAAGGGGAAGCAAACTCCTCTACTACATCGAAATCAAGGGCTCGAAACTCCTCGAAACCATTTGAATAGGGAAGGGCTACGTTTCCCTCTTTCACGGAAAAAATCCCGAGGGTCTGCCACGGCTCTTTCGCCCGTCTTCCGTACCATTCGTACTCTCCATCGGATAAGCCTTGAACCTTCGCGGTTCTTCCATCGAATTTCGGCCTCACGCTTCGGATTCTCGCTCTTTGGACTACGAGCGGAAGGGTCACCTCCGTC
>JAHFAF010000088.1 GCA_023250715.1 Pseudobdellovibrionaceae bacterium
TAAGGCTCGTCCAGGAGCAAAAACTTTGGATCCAAAATCAGGGCCCGGGCGATCTCTAGCCTACGGCGCTCGCCTCCACTCAACGTAAAGGCCTTCTGGGTGGTAAGCTTTTCCAGTCCCAGGTCGGCTAAAACCCGTTCCGCTTTCGCTCTCTTTTCTTTTCGGCTAATTTTCAAGTTATCCAAAACAACAAATAAATTCTCTTCGACGCTAAGCTTCCTAAAAACGGAAGGCTCTTGGGGAAGGTATCCCAGACCCAGTCTTGCGCGTTCGTAGATGGGGCGGTGCGCCAACGGCGTATCGCCCAAATAAACGGCTCCGCTATCGGGGCGCACGAGTCCCACCATCATATAAAAGGTGGTGGTTTTGCCCGCTCCATTGGGTCCAAGGAGTCCCACCGCTCTCCCGCGCTCAATATTGATGGAAACCTGAGAGACTACCTGGCGGGCCTTGTACCGTTTGGATAGATTTTCCGTACGCAACATCACTGCGAAAGATCCCCTTCCGCCTCTTCCACTTCCACACGATCGTCGTCGGTGAAGAGGAGAATCCTTTTGCCGCGAATCTGATTCCCCTTGGAATCAATCCTGGCCTGTCCCTCCAAAATAATGGTGTTTCCCCCAAGTTCTATCTCCAGGTGATTTGCGTGGGCCACGCGATCCTTATGGTAAAGAAGCACGCTGCCATCGGCCGAGACCCGTTCGGCGTTTTTTTCGACGCCAAGCTCAAACTTTTCGCTCTCGATCGTCATGGAGGGAAGTGTGGAGTGCACGTCCCCGTTAAAGAGTGCTCTTTGGCTTTGTGTGAAAAACTCGCCTGACTTCGATTGAATGCGAAGCCATTCGTTGCTCTTCATTTTCTTTAGGGCCGAAACATTGCGCCGGAGAAAAAAGTGTTCGGTGTCGATATCGCCCTGAAGGCCGGTGCCCCGGATGAGCATTTGCGGGCGTTGGGGATTGGGCCCCTTCATTTGAACCCGCTCTTCCGTCGTAAAGGCATGGCTCTCACTCAGGTAGGTGAGTCGCTCCATATTGAATAGGTATCCCTGCCGAGAGTGAATGGTGACGTGCCCTTCGAGCTCCACTCGATGCTTGTCCACCAGAGACCGGCCATAATCGCTTCGCGTGTTGATAATATTTCCTGTCTTCTCTGCGAAAAAATCTGTGTCTACATCCTTGAGGAAAGCATAATTTTCTTTGCGGTGAAGCTCCGCAAATTTCGCCCGAATATTCCAGCGGCGCTTGCCCTCATTCGTCTCGTATAATTGCACTCCCAAGAGTCCAAAATTCGCTTCTGTCAGTCGAGACTTATAGAGGCTCTCACTCGAACTCTTGGTTTCTCCCGTCGGTACAGGTCCGTCATTCGTACCCCTCGGCAAAAACAAAAGCCCTGTAAACCAAACTCCGATCCACAAACCGGACGCTACTTTCCCCCACTTCATTTGCATCGACCACATTAGCAGAAAGACACTGCGCGAGCAATGCGGCTTGGCAAGGCTTTTTGCGGTGAGCGTCGGATAATGGGAAACATGCACTCAACGAGTTTAGGCGTTTTGTCTTGGTTTGCCGTCTTTTTTTTACCCTTCACGCTGCTCTTTGCCTCTCCTCAAATGGATGAGGACTATTCTTTGCGTCGAGTCGCCATAGGCGTGATGGGATTGAGTCAGGAAACGGTCCACGGGGAAGCAGTCGCGGGCGCCATCGCGGCTTGGATGGAAACGAATACGCGATTTGAATTGATCCCCGATGCGAACCAAGCGCTTCGAGCCGGGCTTTCCGGTGTTACGGGTGGTATTTTTGTCGACGAAAAAGTGGAAGTGGCTCCGGTTGAGACTCTCTTGTCTTCGTTGGGCATCTACCATTTAAATGCGGCCCTTCTTGCAGGGATAAAGCGGGCGGGAGAGGGGTACGAAGTCCGCCTTGCCCTCATCACGGCAAAAAATCATGTGCTTGTGGGTCAGGCCTCAATGCCGGTGGAAGATCCCCTCCTCCTCGAGAGTTTCTCCACCGCTACCCGAATCGCGTTGGGAAAAATGGAAAAGCAGATTCCTTTTCAGAGCGCTGTCTTGAACCGCGAAGGGTATCGGATCGTTCTCGATCGGGGGGCGGGCACTTTTCGGCTAGGCCAACAGGTGAGCGCTTTTACATTGGAGTCCTGGAGAGGGAATCCGATTTTTGAAGAGACTGGGGTGATGGAGATCACTCGAGTGGATAAGAGCCTCGCGTTTGCACGTCTTATCGCCGACAAACGGCCCAAAGAAATCATGGCTGGCAATAAAGTCCTCTTTGGCGAGGCCCTTCAAGTGGCCACGATTCAATCGTCAGCAGAGGGGGGGAGGGGCCCCGCTTCCTTACTCACTCACGAAGGGATGGGACGTCGGGGAGGATTGGGTTTTGTTTCGCTGCAATTGGGGCCTTCGCTCACGCAGATGAACCAGTCGACTTCGGATGGCACCCTAACTAGCACGGGGAGTACGTTGTACCCCGGAGGAAAAATTCTAGGAGAGCTTCTTCTCACCTCGCACCTTTTCTTGGATCTTGGCCTACAAGTTTCCACTGGGAGTGTGGCGAATACTGCCGATACGTCTTCACCGAGTCTTGGATCTTCGCTAAGTCAGATGGTGGCGCAGGTGGGTTACCGGCTCGGCAACTCTCGCGCGCACACGACAGTGGATCTCAAAGTGGGTTACGCAAAACAAAAATTCGGAATCGATATCGCCCCCGAGCCGTTTCAATTCGTCACTCGAACTTATTCCAGCCTCTGGGTCGGCGCTAGTGCACGTGTTCCTCTGGCGGACGATTTTTCCCTTTCTCTCGCGGCGAATCTTCCTTTCTTTCAAACGGTCGCGGAAACTCCGCTCACAAGTGGAGCTGAGGTTGCGGGAAGCTCCGGACTCGAAGTGCAGGTGAAAGCCGCGTACATGTTAAATCCGCAAATGGATATCGATGTTCAATTCGGTTTTGAAAGTCATGCATCCGAATTTTCGGGGCAGGGAACTAAGTCCACCGCCCTATTGACCTCGAGTGAAACGCAAAAGACGCTCCTCGCTGGGCTTTCTTACTTCTTCTAGTATATTCAATAAGTTAAGTACAATCCCCTAAGTCTGTTCAGCCCCTGATTGTGAATTCATTTATCTTTCCAACCCCCTGCCGTGGGCCCGGTGCAGATGTGAAGAAGTTAGGCATTTCTAGACACCTAATCAGCCTCAGGGATGTGGGCGGAAGTTTGCATTATAACTAGGGGAAGAGGCCTAACCACGTGAATGCAAAACAGTATAGAAGTCACCTTTATCAGGTGCGAAATCATCCAAGGACCAAGGCGTTGCCGGATTTCTACGACCAGCGCGATTCCTTTGTCGGACTTTATCTTTCTCTGATTCCCTTTTTAGGTCTCGAATATTTTTTTGAAAAGTCAGTGGATGTTCCTTCAGGGTTGATTTTTCCCACGGGCTTTTTGCTCTTTTGGGCTTTCTATTACACATACTATAAACCGGGAATTCTCGAGGATAAGCTTACTCAACCCCACAAGTGGGATCTCACGGCAATCCCGACCGTTTTAATTGGTGTCGCGATCTGGTTTTTGAAGGTTACTGTGGTTGAGCTCACCCACTTACTCGTAAGAAAGCCAGAGCCCGTGAAGCCAAAAGATCGCCGACAACAAACTCGATCGCAATGGACGAAGGCACACTCGACACAGTCGATGCCTCCCAGGCCTCCGCCACCAAGTCTTTTGCCAAAAGATATTTTGCACTCTTTGACTTTGCTCGGCCTGAAGGAAGGCGCAAGCTGGGAATTGATCCATCATCGCTACCGCGAGCTTGCGAAGCAATACCATCCGGACTTGAACCACGACATCACTGACGTGGGCCGGCGGTTCATGATGTACGATGCCGCCTACAGAAAACTCGCCTCGGCAAAAGCCCAGTACTTCACGAGGAAATAGTTTCGCATTTGCGAGGGCAAAGCCCGAAGCAATCTCATGGGACGGAGCTCGATGCAACGAGACTGCTTCGGCTCCGCCTCGCAGATACGTCAAAGTCAGGGAGCGGATTGAGCATTTACCTGCCGGCATAGCGAAGTAAACACGGGATGGTCCGCCGCAGGACGGGGGATATTATCAAACTTAGTAAGTTGTCCGAAAGCTTCCTCCATTACCGATAAATTCCCCCCGTATCCGATTGAAATATTCGTATCGACCCGAACGACTTTACCTTTATAGGTGGTCTCAATTTTTTGAGACTCCGTGGGAGAGTGGGCTATCACGAGTTGCTCGACATTGAGGTGGGCCAAGATTTTATCCAGGGTGGCCTGGTCCATTTCCGTTACACCCACCTTTGCTAGATACTTGAGCAGGCGATCACTAAAACCCGGGCCGAATGCTTGGCCCCGATTCCAAAACGGGCTGTGTGGCTCAGAAAGTACCCAGGCAGTACTCGGATCGGGCTTCGGTCCCTTTCCTTGGTAATGCCGAATCCATTCCCTTACGGTGCTATTGACCTCTCCGGGAGTTACCGTCAAAGGCCATTCTGTAAGCCCTGCATGAACGTAAAGTTTATTTCCAATTTGAATCAGGCTGTTTCTGTTTCGTAACCATTTTGCATATTTCGAGTCTCCCATGAAGGCCGCCTGCATTCCGGCCTGCTCTTTGGATGGAAAAGGATAGGTGTTGGCTATTTTTTTCCCTTCCGGAGTCTTTTGAAAGTCGGCGTAGCCCTGCATATCACTGGGTTTTGCATAATCCATTTCGCCTCGTAGGACCATGACGTCGTGATTTCCCACCAGGCTATGCACTTTTCCCCCGGCTGCTTCCGCCTGTTCCTCCAACCGAATCACGATGTCCAAGACACTGCGCGAGTCTGGCCCTCTATCGACGAAATCGCCCATCATCACTAGGTGTGCTTTTCCGCCCGCCCAATTTCCCTGCTTGTCGATGAGACCACGGTGCTTAAGAATTGCGAGAAAAGCCAAGGGGTCCGCGTGAATGTCTCCGATGGTGATCACTCTTGCAGGCTGATCGAATTTCCATTGAACCTGGTCATCGCCAATTACTGGGAACGCAGCGCTTGGAGCCCACGCCCGCGAGGGGAATAGAACAAACGCCGCAAAAAGAAAAGAAATGAGAGCTTTTGTGTAAATGAGGGTCTCCGGAAACCTTATCGTCATTTTCCGTGTTTTAGAAAATGGTATCGCGCGTTGGATTACGGGATGATTTCCACGACAAGCGCACGCCCGCTATGAGGAACACGTAGGCGGACTCTCGCGCTTTCATTCGGCGGGAAATTCCGTTGAGGGCTATTTTCCGCAATATAAATTCTGTCGATGCCGGCGCTAAAGCGACCATACCGGCAATGGCCCCGGATGAAGTACTCACAACCGGCAGGTTTCTCATCGCAACTCCCCGACCAGGTGACTTTGTTGGGCTCCACGCATTGGCAGACCCACTTGCTCGTCATTTCGTATTTCGGGCAGTCGCCTTTGTCACCGTAGACGACTTGAAACTGTAAGTACCGCCCGGCGAGTAAATCTCTAGGGTCATAGGCGGTGATGGGGAGCTCGACGACAAGGCCCGTTTCGCGATCGTAAAAAAGCTGGCCGAGCCAGCCCACCATAATCGCTAGGGGGAGAGTTACGGCCAGAAGAGCTTTCCAGTTCCTGCTCATCGTTTACCTCCTATCGATTGAAAGGCCTTTAGAAGTTTGCTCTTCATCCGATGCCAGAAATAGGCGAAGGCAAGAACGATGATTCCGGAGAATACTAAGCCCACACCTGTTTTTGTGAGACTGCCGAAGACTTGGAAATAGACGATAATGAAACGAAGGGCAATGAGCCTCGTCGCCGTTTCATAAAGGCGTTTCATGTTCGCCATCGCGGAAATCGTCGCAGCGAGCCCGCCCAAGGCAATAAAACCCGTCGCTCCCGCGATTTGTCGGAAGGCGGGTGAACCCAGGTTCTCGAAAAGAACGGGAATGGTGAGATAGACGCCTAAGAAAAAGAGAAACACGGCGGTGAGGGCACAGAGCTCTTTTTTTACCTTTCCAGATCGCGCGAGTGAACCCAGAATGGCGAGTAGGAGTGAGAACCAGGGAATGAGAAGATAAGCTCGACTATCGTGGGCAATGTGCACATGCCCGGATTCCCAAAAAATATTTCCTAGGATCGTCCCCCCGATGGCAAAAAGCCCGATTCCCCAATAGGTGAAAGCTTCCCTTAAAAACGGAGAAAGACGAAGCATCGCTTGGGCCCAAAAAGCCAGAGCCGAAAGCAGAATCGGGACTGAGATGGAGACCATCGCACGGACATTATCATCGGTGATCGGGTTAAAGGGATCGAGTGTCCACCAACTGGCCGTGACGATGAGCAGAAGGCTCCAAAGATGTGGAAAGGTCGTGTGTCTGGCGATGCAAACCGCGGGGAGGGTGAGTACGAGCCAAAAAAGACAGGCGGACCACCCCTGCCCTTCGAGATTGAAAACTTGGGAAAAAAGCCCAATGCCCGCCCAAAAGAGAAAGGCAAAGAGCGTGAGAAAGGTCTCTCTCCAAACGCCTTCTTTTTTCTGCTGAAAGAGAAAAAGGACTCCGACGCCGCCCTGAAGGAGAAAGTAATTCAGTAATTTTAGCGCAACTGGAATGCTCTCCCAATTCGCGGCGACAAGGCTAATCACTCCTGTGACAATCGCCGTAATTCCGATACCGACGATTCCGAATGTCACCCAAGGGCGATTCCCCACGCCCTTTTCGTACTCCATGATTTGCGATGCTTGCACATGGGTGATGATGCCATCGCGCACCCACCGCTCCAGCCGTCGATTCAAGGAGAAGATCATGGGGTGGATCATACCACTTTTTTCTTGAAACCCGTTCGTCATGTTTCTAGGAAGGGAGGAACGAAACGTTATTTTGCTACTCCGAGAAGGGGCTGCAGGGCATTCCACTTTTGAGAGAGCTCTTTCTGTCGGTCCAGAGAAGGCGGTGTGGCTTGAGAATAGCCCTCCTCGGATTCGGCCCAGCGGCGTCGACGCTTTTTCTCTTCGTCGTCATCCCCGCCATCCCCCTGATTGAATGGCCATGCTCCTTGGTTGTAGGCATAGACTCCGCCGCCGATTCCGCCGAGGATTCCCAAAGCTCCAAGCGTTTTGATCACGGTAGCGTTGAAGTGTTTTTTCTCAAGGACTGAAAACTGTTCCGGGTATTCGGGGTTAACATAAGGAAGCGTCAACACGGCCTCTTTTCGACGGAGCTGCTCCGTGTAGATATCGAGATAGCGCATTACCGTCTGGTACCGTTGAATAAGGCGGCGCGTGCGATCTTGAAAATCCTGGAAGTCTTCTCCATTCCAGCGGCCCATCGCGACCTTTTCCGATGATTCCGCATATTTCTTAAGACCGGGAAGCTCTTTCTCCAGATCCTTTCGCCAGGCCTCTAGCTCTTGGATCGCGGGCTTAATCGTTTTGTCGCCGCCTTCTAAAGTGCTTGCGTGGTTTTCGATATGGTTCAAAAGACCACTCTCTATATTGTGGACAGAGTACCAATAGGGCTGCTCGATCTTTCGAGTGGGGGCACTACGCTCCAAAATATCTTGCGCGGCCGCGCGCACACTGCCTGGGTTTGTCAGGGAGCCCTGGGGAGCTGAAGTATCAATCTCTCCAGAAAGAATTTCGCTGTAGGTCGGGTAGTGATCCGTACTTCCGGATTTGGTGACGGTTCTGGTTTTCATTACTACTTGAGTCGTGGTTCCTCCGTTTCCATCGGAAACTGTTTCCGTCTCCGTGTATGTTTCAATTTCGGTCCATTCATAATGCTTTACAAAATGCTCGCTCGAATTGCGATGGAGAGTTTCATTGTGCGCATCGCGAGCCTCCGGCGTACGCCGATCCATTTCGATATGCCGAATCTGCAGCTCCTTATCGAAAAAATCACTCATCGGTCGTGAGCCCTGCCCCAATTTCTTGCGTGCTTGATTGATGGTCGCCTCCATGCGATCGAGTTCACGTTCGCCGTGGATCTGGTATTCCCGAGTATCTCTTTTTTCATCGAAGTCTTTGGCTCGCTCGTAGATCGCATACGGATCGAGCGCAGTGACGGGTTCTCCGTCCCGATGCGACAGTTCTAGACCAAAAATTTTGGCGATCTTTTCTCTCACCTGCGCTGTCTGGCCGGCCGTCTGTGCGATGAGCCATCGCATTCCTTGAATTTGCTCCGGCGTGAGCCCTAATTCCTTTGCGCGCTGAAGGGTAGCGATCAAAATGACTTCATCGACGGCCTGGGCATGTTGCAATTCATCGCGGAGGGTGTCATTCACTGCTTTCACTTTTTTCATCCGAGGATTGAGAGGGAAAAAGAGCTGTTTCCACCAACCTGTTCCAGGCAGCTTTTCGCCCGATTGGGGATCTTTGGTCGTAACGGCACGGGTGAGGAGATTCTTCTCCGTGTTGTTCACGGCCTTGATCGCATCGTCAGAGGCTTTCTCCATGCCTGCGTCGTATCCTTTCTCCGGGTAAATCTGATTGAGCTTTTCCTGAATCGCGACCGCGCGGGCTTGCATCGTGTTTCCGACCCACAATCCATGATCGGTATCCTGAATTCCGAACGTGTAGAGATCCCAGATGAATTGTTCTTCGGCCTTTGTCGGACGCCGGCCTTCGGCGTTTTTATCGTCGAAAATCTTAAGGTAGCCGCCCTCCATCGCGTGGTAGAGTTCAATCAAATCTTCCGGGGAAACCTCGGAAAAGACTTTCCACAAATCCTTGGGATCAGTGGAACTGACCATCTCCTTGAGGCGGCCCGGATAAAACCATTCGCTTTCGCGATCGAGGTCTCCTTGGTAGCGTTCTCTTCCCGCGATGAGGTTGTAGACGGCGCGAGAGACTACATTGCACCTCGCCTGGTCGAAATCCGCTCGGAGCGGAAATGTAAACACAAGTGTGATGATGATGATGAAGCATCTGAATAGAATACGGCCTTTCAAGCGAGAGCTCCCCCCAAATTACGAAACGCGGCACCCGGTGCTTTTGCAAATTTTAAGCCGGGACGGTCGGTGCGAAAATCAAGAAAATCCGTCGAAGATTTCCGTCTGGAGTTTGATCAGATGACCGTATTCCTACCGTATTCAAAGCTCGATGAGGACTTCGCGGCAGCGGGGGCCAGCAGAAGCCCAGGGGAGAGACGCCATATGCGCAAAGATATCGCGCACGGGATCGGCGAGCGTTGAGGTACAATGCTTCGCATCTTCTTCGCGCTCTTCCTTAAAGGGGAAAAAATGAAAATTAAGCTATTTTTTGCCGGCATCTGTTTGGCATCTTTGGCCTTTGCGCAAGATCCTCCAACAGGATTTGAGGATCCAGTTCTACTCGGCAGCGTGATGGGCGGTAAGGTGATCTACCAGGATAAGATCGACACCAAAATAGAATTCGAAACAGTAGCGAAGGCCTTTTTCACGAAGACCTCGCCCGAGGCCTACGCGATGTTGGCTGTGAATCACCCGAAATACCCACAGCTTTTTCAGGAGGTCAAAGAAGGGCACACGACTAAAATTTCCGAGGATAAACTCGATTATGATTACAGGTTAAAACTTGTGATCCAGGCGGGATTCATCACGCAGGAAGTTTTTCCGGAAGGGCACCAACACTTGATCCCGGCCGCGGACGCTATTTCGGAGTACAGAATCCAAAACGCAATCACGAACTATACCGACGATATCAAGTCGGCGACGCAGGTTACGCGCCTTATCCCGTACGACAACGGCATTCTCGTCGAGGATGATGTGCACGTAATTCTGCAAAAGCCTTCGGCGCAGTCGAACATTATCAAGAAGAAGTTGAAGGAATTTTTCAGTAAATATGTTTTAGCGTTCCGCAAAGAGCTGACGGGGCAATAATTTTGTGTCATTGCGAGCAGGCGTAGCCGACGTGGCAACCTTCCCCGCAAGAGGTTGCCGCGGCCGCTGGAGCGGCCTCGCAATGACACCCCAGACGCTCTCTCCCCACTCTTTACTTCTCCGGCCTAAACCACGACTATGTCCCGGTCGTGAAGGACTGGAAACCTCGTCTAAAGAGACTCTTCATCTATTGGTTCGCTACCGGCGGCTTTGTGGGATTTGTTCCCTTCGCCCCGGGCACGATGGGCTCCTTGGTGGGACTCGGAATCGTTTACCTCTTGGGTGGTGTTCCCTTTTGGGTTTTGATTTTACTCGCTGTGGCACTTGGCGCGGTGGGAGTCTGGTCGGCGCATCAATTGGATCATATTTTAGGGGTTCATGACTCCGGCCATATCGTGATCGACGAAATTGTCGGCATTCTAATTACTATGGTGGGTATCCCGGTCACTGGGTATTGGCTGTTTTGGGGGTTCTTGATCTTTCGCCTCTTGGATGTCGTCAAAATTCCTCCGGCCAATTATTTCGATGAACGGATGAAAAATGGTTGGGGCGTCATGTTAGATGACGTGGCCGCCGGTATTTACGGCAATCTACTTTTACAATTGATGTTACGAGCGCAACTTTAAGGAGACAGAAGCATGGAAAAGAACATGGAGTTCAACCGGAACGAGACGAGCGAGAACCGCGCAAAAGCGGTCAATATGGCTCTTTTGTCGATCGAAAAACAGTTCGGCAAAGGCTCCATCATGAAATTGGGTGAGGGAAGAAAGCTCAATTCCGATATGGGAGTGGTCTCGACGGGGGCTCTTTCTTTGGATATCGCCACCGGTATCGGTGGGCTTCCCCGCGGCCGCATTACGGAAATTTACGGACCGGAATCTTCCGGTAAGACCACGATTGCTCTTTATGCCGTGGCCGAAGCCCAGAAACTGGGTGGCGTCGCCGCCTTTATAGACGCAGAGCATGCTCTCGACGTCGTTTACGCGAAAAAGTTGGGTGTGAACGTGGAGGAGCTTCTTATCTCTCAGCCCGATACGGGGGAACAGGCGTTAGAAATTTGCGAGATTCTCGTTCGAAGCGGCGGCGTGGATGTCGTCGTCATTGATTCCGTCGCGGCTCTTGTCCCGCGGGCGGAATTGGAAGGGGAGATGGGCGATTCGCATATGGGACTGCAGGCTCGTCTCATGTCCCAAGCCCTGAGAAAGCTCACGGGCTGTATCAGTAAATCGCGCACCACGGTCATCTTCATCAACCAGCTGCGGATGAAGATTGGCGTGATGTTCGGAAACCCCGAAACGACTACTGGTGGTAATGCGTTGAAGTTTTACGCCTCTCTTCGATTGGATATCCGGCGTGTCTCTACACTGAAAAACGGTGAGGACGTGATTGGTAGCCGGACTCGCGTGAAGGTGGTGAAAAATAAGATGGCGCCG
Organism: Pseudobdellovibrionaceae bacterium; assembly: GCA_023250715.1. Lineage (GTDB taxonomy): Bacteria > Bdellovibrionota > FAC87 > UBA2466 > UBA2466 > JAHFAF01. Next base: position 11,306 of record JAHFAF010000088.1, read on the forward strand.
CCCTTTAAGCAGGTCGAGTTCGATATTCTTTTCGGGGAAGGCATTTCCCGGGAAGGGGATCTTATTGACCTTGCGCAGCAATACAATGTGATCGAGAAGAGTGGCTCTTGGTTCGCTTATCAAGGGGAGAAGCTCGGACAGGGACGCGATAATACAAGGCTTTTCCTCAAGGAACATAAGGCGATTGCCGATAAGATCCGTAAGCAGGTAGAGGCCAAGGCCATGAAAGACGGTGGCCTGGCTCTGGCTGTTGCTCCCACGGAGGCTTCTGAAAGTACGGAGCCTGTTTCCGCGGGTAACCCAGAGGCATTGACCAGTGGCAGCCCAGCCAGCACAAAAGATCACTCCCGAGACAAAGCAAACCGCGCTGCGGGAGTTCGAGGTAATCCTAAAAAGGGCGACTGAGAAAAAAGCCTCGGACTTGCATTTGAAGGCCGGACTCCCTCCGATCGTGAGGGTGAACGGCCATCTTTATTATTTGGGTGAAGATGGCGGTGAGAATATTGCCCGCCTCACCCAGCAGCAGCTCCTAGGTATTTCCCAATCCTTGATGACTCCTCGACAGCTCGAGCGTTACGAGAATGGCGAAGAGGTGGATCTTGGCTACGAGATTTCCGGCGCCGGCCGTTTCCGCATTAACGTTTGCCAGCAAAGAAATAATCCGCGGCTCGTTTGCCGCTACATTCCGGATCTTATCCGTACAATCGACGAGCTTTCACTTCCCCAATCGGTGCATGACCTGACTCAGTTGCAACGCGGGCTAATCTTAGTGACAGGAGCCACGGGAAGCGGAAAATCGACGACATTGGCCGCGATGATCGATCAGATAGCACGCGCCCGATCCTGCCACATCATTACGATCGAAGACCCAATAGAATTTACGTTCAAAGATCGTAAGAGCATCGTGACTCAGCGGGAAGTCGGCATGGATACGAGAACTTTCAGTCTGGCGCTTAAGTATGCCCTCCGGCAGGACCCTGACGTCATTCTCATCGGTGAGATGCGAGACGAAGAGACAATCATGATGGCGATGGCGGCCGCCGAGACGGGCCATTTGGTTTTGAGCACGCTCCATACGGTGGATGCAATGGAGACGATTAACCGCGTTCTCGGGAGCGTGTCCCCCGGCATGCAAAATCAAGCCCGTGCACAGCTTTCTTCTGTTTTGGTGGGCGTTGTCTCTCAAAGATTATTGAGAAAACAAGATGGCAAGGGACGCATCGCTGCCGTTGAAATTTTGCTCAGTAACCAGCGAATCAAAGACATGATCTCGGATCCGGCTCGAACGGCTGATCTGCACCGAGCTATCGAGGAAAATGAAACACTTGGAATGCAGAGCTTCGATCAAAGCCTCATGCGTTTAGTCGCCAAAGGCGAAATCACCAAAGAGGAAGCTCTCAATAACTGCACGAACCTGCGCGATTTCCAGTTGAAGTTGGAAGGAATTACTTCGGGAGAGTGGCGGGAGAAGGAAGAGCGGACTGTCAGCCGTCAGACGGCAGTCAAAAGAATTCTCGAAAACACGGAAGACCCGCAATCCATCGAAATCGAGAGTATTTCCTACATCAAACCCAATAAACGTTAGAGTTCTCTAACTTGCCGTTTATGGTGCTCGCCCACTCGATCTTCTACATAACGAGGGACGAGGTATCCGGGTAGGCGTCTTCGCATCTCCTCTTCAATCGCTAATCCCTCTTCTCGCCCGACGTTAAAGCTTCCTGTGCCTTCGGCGGGATCAGGATGGTGGAGGTAATACGGAAGGATTCCCCACTCGAATAGCTCTTCCGACAGGGAGATCAAAATTTCTGGCTTATCATTCACACCCCGAAGCAATACAGATTGATTCAAAAGCGTAATATCCATCATCCTCAAACGATCGCAGGCGGCGCCGCTTTCCAGCGTGAGCTCTTTCGGATGGTTGAAATGTGTAACGATTGCCGTGGGCATATCAGAAGAGACCAAAACCTCGCACAGCTCCTCTGTAATCCGAGAAGGATAGGTAACAGGAACACGGGTATGAAACCGGATACGCTTCAAGTGGGGTATCCCGCGGAGTTGGCCTAAGACCATGGCCAATTGTGCGTCACTCACCATCAGAGGATCTCCGCCGGAAAAAATCACTTCTTTGATGCTGGGATGTTTTTCAAAATAGAGTATCGCCTCTTTCCATTCTCCAGATAGAAAATCAGGGCTCCAATCATTGAGTAGAGTCTTGCGAAAACAATAGCGGCAAAACATCGAACAGCTCGTGGTGAGGTGTAAGAGCGCTCGATCGGGGTAGCGGTGAGTTACCCTTGAAACGGGGCGGTGTTTGAGATCGCTTAAAGGGTCCCCCGACCAACCTTGTGCCGGAGCGGCCATCTCTTCCAAA
>JAHFAF010000426.1 GCA_023250715.1 Pseudobdellovibrionaceae bacterium
AATCTATGCAGACACCTCTGCGGAATATGAAGGAATCGGTAGCTTTCCGTCTTCTGTAAATCACATTCGCCCTCTATCCGTTTACGCCTGCAGCAAGCGAGGGGGGGCTCTGATGGCGGAAGCTTTCTCCCAGCTTCATCCGATCGCGGTTTCCTATGTCCGGTATTTTAATGTGTATGGACCCGCGCAAGATTTTCGGCGGGTGGTGCCACCGGTGATGAGTGCCTTCGTCTTACGATTGCTTCGAGGCGAATCTCCCGTGATCTATGGAGATGGAAAGAAGAGCCGCGACTTCATCCATGTGGATGATGTAAATGCGTTTCATTTGAAGCTCCTAAAAGAGCCGGCACTTTGGGGAAAGACGTTCAATCTTGGCTCGGGAGAATCCCACACAATTTTGGAAATTTTCCAAAAGATTCAGCGCCTATTGAGCTCGACCTTGGCACCCGAGCATAAGCCCGACCTTCCGATGGAAGCTCAAATGACTTTGGCGGATATTAAAGAGTCGCTTGCCACGGGTTGGAGTCCAAAAATCAGATTGGAAGAGGGCTTACAAGACTTCATCCAATACACAAAGAGGAGACTAGCTACTTAAAGCCGAAGTTGCGAGGGCGAAGCCCGAAGCAATCTCGTTGTCCTTGCTCTTACAATGAGACTGTCGCGCTTTGCTCGCAGGTTCGAGCTTACCAGCTGCGGTAGCAGGAACTCGGGACCCCACTCCACCAGTTGTAGTAGTAGGAGCCGTAGTAGTTATCGTTTTGATTGTAGTAGCCGGCGCAGTTGTTGTAGCTCGTGTTGTTGCTGCCGTTGGTATTGCTGTAGTTGTAACCGTAATTGGGATAGTAGTAGTTGTACCCGCAATTGGAATTCCAGTTCTGGCCGTAAGATCCGTAAAACCAGCCGCAATAGTTATAATTGTTGTTGTTGTTGTTACCGTTGTAATAATTTGGGTAATAGATGTAGCCGAAATAGAGGCTGTAATTATTATTGTGGGCTCCGCGTCCGGTTTCCCTGGTTGCCTGGCTCGTTGCAATCAGATTGTCCACGTAATCTGAATCCGCGGCATCGGATTCCCGCATGTTTGCATTCGCGGCATTTGCGCGGAGCTTATCTAGGTCCACGGTGCTCTCGATTCCACGGCTGTTTCTAACCGTGACCAAGCGAGACCGCTTGAGTTGAGATTGGTTTGTATTGGGGTCGATGGGTCCTTCTTGAAGTTGAACCTCTTCGCCGTTGCGGGCACATCCCACTAAAGCGATGGCAAACAAAGTAGCGAGTAGATATCTGTATCCCTGAGTCATATTTCCCCCGAGCGGTTGTCTTTTACTAATGAACCCTCGCTAATTGAATACTTCAATTTGCCTGCCAGCTGATTACCGTGCGTGTGAACCCGTACACTATAAGAACACATTTGCCTGGATCTTCGACAAAATGGGATTTCGTGGAATCGCATTGGGATTCATTTCAGGTAGTTAGAGACCTTCGCGAAAATTGTCTTATCTCTATTCACCCCGAGTACAGCCCAAATGGCCAATTTTACTCAGAAAGCAAATTCGTGATTAACAGATGAACGGCGCCGGATCAGCTGTCGAAGAAGTCTTCAGTCGGGAAATACCTAAGCGAGATGCTTGGGGGGTGACATGTGTAAAACCCAAGGAATTCAAACACAACGTATTCCACTGGTGTGGCCGGGGAATTGCTTCTCTATAGGCTAGGAACAGCATTTTTTGGTCTGGGTTGGCAATTGGGAGCAACGATGAAACGCATCATCACGTTACTATCTTCTTTGGTTTTTTTGGCGTTCACTGCCTGCGGCGGTGGCGATGACAGCGGCGGAGCACCTCCTCCTCCTCTGAATAGTCCTTTGAATCCCGGTAGCGTTCAAATCAAAGATGACATGCTCAATCAGATCAATGCGCTCAAGGGCGGTGCCTGCGAGCAAGAGGGCAAAGATGTAATGTTTGTTTTGATCGCCGCTCAAGCCACGGGTGGCCCTGCCGGGGTGAATGGCTTACCTCCGTTGCAGGATAGAACGAATTCGGCCGGATGCGACAACCTTCTCAATAACATTATCTGGAACTCGACCCACATTCTGTACGCTAACGGTCAGCCCTGGATCAATGACCCGGCAGCGAAATTCTATATGGCGCAGCGGATCGGAGCCTTTCTCAATCGCATTCAAGGGCAGGTCCAGCCGGCCGCTTCGGCCGCGGGAATTCCACCCGATCAATTACTCGCAACTTTTCAAAATCAGCTCATTCCCTATTTCCAGAGCCGCGTCCGTCGACTCTCTTCTCAGGCTCCGGAACTGGCCGGCATTGCTTCTCCCTACTTAGGCGGCACTGGAATTTGATCTCGGTTTGCTACTCGCGTTAATCTCCACAAAACCAACAAATTGGGCTGTCTGATTTTTCCGTGGTATATTTTCTAGAACTTAAAGCTTCTATTCCCAAATTCTAGAGAAGAAATCATGGAAAAATTAATCCGCCTGTTCACTTGGTTGGTGCCGCTGTCTCTTTTGGTTTCCTGCAATCTCTACGCGCCACTCACGGGAGACTCTTCCGAAGAGGATCATCTCGAGGAAGCGCGGCACTGCTTACACGATGGGGACTATGATTGCGCCATTAAGGAGTACGGCAAACTCGCCGATGGAAGCCTCAAGCAGCAAAAGCTTTGCACGGTGCATCTTTCAAAAATGGGATTCACCCTCTCGACTTTGATCAATACTGTGTCCGAGCAAAGCAATAAAGTGCTGGGAAACCTCGCGAATAAGCTGGGTACCTGGACTTCCACTAAATATGACAGCGCTGTACTAGCGAAAGAGCAATGTGGGTTGTACGCCGCTCAATCTGACTCAGGCGATCTTGGAGTTCTTCTCAAAACAATTTCCCTAATGTCCCATTGCGCGAATTTGATCTCGAAAGTGGATCAGATTACGGGTGTGGACGACGATTCGGATGCCGAATGCACCACGGCTGGCGCCAAAGATGGCACGGTGACGAAAGCGGATATTGGCGATTCCTCGGGGGCGGTTTCTTCCGGCACTCCCGGCATGTGTGCAAAGGACGTGCAAGCGTGCCTTCAGGACATTCTCGCTATTAGTCCATCTCAGCTTTCGAGTTCCGGTTTGGGAGACATTAAAGGAGCTTATGATGCCATTCCTGCGGAATTGAGAACGGATGGCGCGTTAACTCCAGCGGTACGGCAAGGCTTGCGATCGGTAATTGAGTAAGAACTAAAGGGCGACTGACTATGAAACGATTACTTGTTTGTTTGCTTTTTACGACAACAACAGCCTCTTTTGCGGCAAAGGAATTCTACGGAATTTCTCGAAGTATCCGAGCATTGGGAATGGGAGGAGCGTTCTACGGATTATCCGATGACGAGTACGCACTCTTCTACAACCCGGCTGGCCTTTCGCTCTATCGCACAGACGGGCAAACGATGTTGAGCCTAAATGCTCAACTCTCTCCCACGGTGCTTCAGGCTATTACTACAGTGAAAGATGCTGCCACGGGGTCAAATAAATCGGCCTCGTCCATTGCGGATAAATTGACGCAATTTCAGGGCACTCCACTTTATGCGGGAATCACTCCCTTTTTCCCCTACTACGTGCACAAGCATTTCGCGTTGGGCTTACTTGTCGGTGATACCAAATTAGATTTTGCGCTTCTTGGAAGGGACATTGATACCACCGTCGAGCTGACCGCAATTTCAGACTCCGGCCTCATCGCAGGCTATGCGACGGATTTTCTCGAAGAGACCTTGCACATTGGAATGAACGTAAAAGGAATTCTTCGTGGTGGCGGCAAGAAATCGTTTTCTGTCGCGGATATCGCTCAGAAAGACAGCTTTGATCTCGACACGGAAAAGCTCGGTGGCGTGGGCGCCGGTGTCGACTTTGATTTGG
>JAHFAF010000427.1 GCA_023250715.1 Pseudobdellovibrionaceae bacterium
GGGAAAAGGCGTGCGTCCAGACTTTGGCCCCAAGATCTTCAGGAGGGGACCTTCACATCAGCTAGAAGTAATACGTTGTGCTATATGGTCGCAAACCAGTATCCGGGAGGAGAAAATAGAATATGATTTATCGAAATCGCTTAACCACATCTGTCCTTTTGCTTTTGTTAGCCTTCGGTCCAGTGAGCGCATTTGCCGCGGAGCCATTTTATTACGATCCGAATCACTTAGTTCCAGATACAGAAACCGTAGGTCATTACGTCAAAACAACTTTTGGCTGGGAAGAGAACTGGCCACGCAGCAGATTTGTGGTCGACCATAAATTCTACCTCCTAGTCTATAAACATAAGTGTGTTTTCAAGAATGAGCCGTGGTTCGAAGCGGCCCCCCAAAGGAAAGATGCCGCCTGGATTAAGATCAATCAGGCCATCCTACATGGAAAGATGGTCACAATCGGTTCATCCGGAGCGGTCAATTTATCCGATAAAGAAATTCCACCCAAGGAAGAAGAAACCGAAACGAAAGGGAAGTAGCCCTTCTAGTGCTGCTCTTTATCGCCATGCCGATCAAGTGCGCACTCGGGCATCCCGAAGCGGTGCGCGTGGTGGGAATGGTCCACGGGATCTTGTTCTTGGTGTTCGTGGGGCTCCTCACTAACCTTGCACAAACCGAAAGGTGGGATCGCCGATCATGTGGGCAATGAAAAAGAAAATTGTGACTGCGGGCATGTTGGTGCCAACTTCCGACTCCGTAGTCCTTGAATAAATAGGACGCGGGCGGCCGAGTTTTCTGCGGCATCGTGCGGTACGCTTATCAATTACAAGGAGAAAGCGATGGCCCGTACGTCTTGGATTATCGTCGTTAGCTGTCTTCTGTTCTCGTGGGATCATCCCAGCCGAGCGGATATTCTCTCGTTCCGTGCAAATCAACTTACCGTTCTTCAGAAGGGCGGGAAAAGTTACTCAGGCGCATTGAGCTGGGCTCCGGGTTGGGATATTGACGATACCCTAGGGATTCGCGCAATGGTGGGAGCCGCCCTTATTAAAGGGGTCGCATCGAACTTTCTTGCTATCGACGGGGAGTTGCTCCTGACTTATTCGGGTTTCAAACCGTGGGGAATCGAAGTGGGACCGGGCTATCAGAGCTGGATGGGCTCCGGCGGGGGCTCGGGGTTCTCGGCGAATTTGCTAGGGTCATACAATTTAACCGACAGTTTTCATCTGTTTGCCGGCTATTCTCCGCTTTTTGCTCCATCCAATTTCACGCATGAGCTTCGCGTGGGAGCGGGAATCGCATTCTAAGGGGGACCTATGAATCGTCTGCTGCTTTTCTCTTTGGTTGTCGCTCTTCTCGGCCTGAACGGTTGCGGCACGGGGGCAAGTTTCCGCCCGCTGACTACGGGAAATCTAGCTTTTTATAATGGAGCCACCAAAACTTCGAGAGAGTCCGTGAGGTTTCACGTTGGAAGATCCGCGGAGGACACCTGGCACGTTTCCCCTAGCAAAATGACCGTCACCATTAAAGCTATCAAATTCCTTCAAGAAGGGGATGATGCCGACGATAGTTCGGACTCCATTCCGGTCACAAATTGTACGGCGACCTACGACCGCGCTTCCACTTCTCTGATCAAACTCACCGATTGCGCGATCTCCGTACCCACGGGAACTTACGTTGGCGTTCACATCGAGTACGGCACTGATTATGAGACCGTTATCGACGATCCAGCGGGTTTTTATACCGATCCCGCGGCCCCATACAAGATTTCTACGACGGCCCCCGCGGGGGGGGCTCAGCCCGTGACGCTTACCGATTCAAATTCCAATGGCGGCTTCAGCCAGATGTCGACGTATTTTCCAACTCCCCTCACCGTGGCCGAAGGGACGCAGCCTCAAGTCTATGTCGTCTTCGATCCTACGCACTGGCTAGCAGTGCAGCTTTCGGGAGGTCAAGTGGCCCAAGTCCGGACGTCGGGAAATCCTCCCATCGTGCCGTCTGCCAGCGGGTTCAGCCGGGCCTCGTTTTATTCCGACGCGGGAACTACACTGGCTTATAGCGGGGGCAGCTCTCATGAATTTCTAATTTTTTATGGTGACGCCGAGACTCCTGTTTCACTCAATCAGCCCGAGTCGAAGTTTATTTGTAGTGAAAGTACATCGGCCCCCAACGTGGCCTTCAACTACAATGGCCTGGATTGGGGAACTTTCGGCATGTTGGGTAGAGACGCAGCTTCCTCACTTATTTCGTGGGCCCTTGCCGGGGAGACGACGAAAAACAACACGGCCATTTCCGGCTATCGTGGTGTGCTCAGTCTCCAGGAAAAGTCGACCATTGGGGACATCTCCACCGTGAGCTTCAAGTGCACGACCGATGTTCCTCTACCGGCCTCGGGAAGAGTCTATTCGACGGCGCCCACGTTCACTGCCGACGATACTTTTTCCGTCACACTGCTTGCACAGTAGTTCAATTTACTACTCGACGGTGATTTCGCCGACGTAGGTGTAGGCCTTACTGACCGTGGCGCCGATGCTGCTGCACGGGCCGCCGACGTAAATACAATGAATTGTCAGGGTGCCATTCGCACGTCGGGTGAGACCGGTCACATTTTCCGCGTCCATCTGACCGGTCGAAGAGTTGTAACCATAAAAGGTCACGTCATCTCCCGATTGAGACACTTTGTAGCTCGAAAGGACATTTGAGCCTCCTGCAGTCGCCGTGCTTTTTACAACATGGGCAAGATCCACCCCGCGAATCGCCCTTTCCGCGTCGGCGTTGTTGTAATAGAGCTCGATGCGAACGGATGCCTCGGAGCCCGAGTCCGTGTTGTAGTCCGTGATGAGATAAACTTCCTTCTTTGTGGTCTCTCCCGACTTTCTGGGAACGGGTGACATCTTCGCGTAGGGGAGGTCGAACGTAACGCAATTGCCTTCATCGAAAGTATATGGCCCGGTGCTGGAAGGGGTGCTGCAACTCGCTTGCTCCGTCGTTGTGGCAAAGTTCTCGGGGTTAAACGCGAAATCCAGAATGACATCATCGCCCGCCGCAATCACAAACGGCTTGAGCATTGGAAACCATACGCCACCGTTGTTCAGCATGTACGTCATTACCTCGGCCTCTCCACTCGTCGTACCGGTCGGCTTGATACTCTCCATCTGACGCCCACCTTCATCCGATCCGATATCTACAATCGTTCCCCCTGCCTTTGTTCGATGGATCGTAGTGCCCGTCGTATCCTTGAACTCGGCTTTCATTTTGATCGGGCGCATGAAGTTGATGAGCGCGTAGTTATACGTGCCGCTACTTACCGCTGTGGAGACCTCGAGTTTTGCTCTGCCCTCTTCGGTTAAAAAGTCGATGAAATGATTCGGGTCCGTGTCCGCCGTAGCTTCCGTAATCGTGTAGGAATTGTAGAGGCTCACGTCCTGAGAGTCCTTGTTTACATAAAGTTCCACGCAACCGCTCGTACCTGAGTATCCAGATCCGGTCGTCGTGATGTTTTCGCAAAGTTGTATGGATTGAATATAGTACTGAAGGCTGGTGAGGCTGGCTGCAGTGGTTTGCGCTACGCGAGCTGTAGTTCGCAAAGCTTGGTGGTCTATCGTTGGCGCGAGCCACCGTCGAATTGGATCGTTTAGATTATCTAAAGAAATTAATGCGCGCGTATTGGGAGCCGCGACAAATTTTGGCTTCACCGTTGCATCGCCGCCTCCACAGCCGACAAGTCCGGTTAATAGAGTAAGCAAACCAAGTACAAAAATATTCTGGGCGGTATTTTTCATGGAGGTCCTTTCCGTGGAATACCTAACGATATCAGTGGAGGGGTGGAAAACTTAACGCTTCTGCATCATATGTGAACTGAAGCAATAGGCCCTATTTGATAATGCGGTGAATTATTCACACTCGCGTATCG
>JAHFAF010000089.1:0-6428 GCA_023250715.1 Pseudobdellovibrionaceae bacterium
ATGACCCTCCGCGGAGATGGTCGTCTCACTGGTCCCGGCACTGTTACGTTTGAAGCGGAAAATCGCGGCGGCCCTAAATCTTCTCTCGCCATTATCGGAATTGTGTTCGCCAGGGAAAAGCAGAAGAACACGCCGGTCATTTTGAAATCCACACCCGAACAAGCAGTGATCCCGACGGAGCCCTCTCTCTTTCGCTTGAAAATTTCCGACGAGGAATGGGCCGAATGGACGCGGCAATACGATCCCCTTACAGTCGGCATTACCTTTGCGAAGCCCGATGAAGCGCAACGCTGGACTTACCAAAATCTATTAAAGCCTGAGGACGCGGCCAAGCAGCCGCCCGGGGAATTTAAAGTGAAGGGTGCTTTTAAGCCTGGTTATTAACCTTGTGACAGACGTTGGGCGAGGATTTTGGAGGAAGGACAAGCCCTTCCTCCGCTTCCAGATAATCCACAAACTGGTCGAGGACCTCATCCCTTACGGACGCCTTAACTTCAAAGCGAAGATACCCCAACCGACTGCGGCTTCCGCCCGCATAAAAGTTTCTACCTTCCGCGGTACGAGGAGAAACATATCCTGAAAGAATAGTGACTAAACGTGCTTCCCCTTCGAAATGAAAGCCATTCCCATCGATACTCAAAATGTTTACGGGCACGGGGTAGTTATTCACGATGATTTGCGCTCGTTGAGCGTTGGTAAGCGGCTCTCTCACGATAAGTAGCCGGCCAACCTTCAATGGGTACCAAGTGGCGCTTCCCGGAAGGGGGAGTCTCGCTCTAGAGGAAGGAATAATCGCCTCCTTACTCACGCCCAAATCTAATTTGCCCCACATGAATTGCGCATCCGCAACGGCGATGATTCGGCTAATCGGCGAAAGCTTCACCCCTAAAATCTCCGCCACCTGTTCAAGACTCGAATAGGGCTTGTAGCGACTCTCTCCTGCGTATTCATGGTGATCAACGATGATGAAGCCGCTTTCTTCCTTTCCCGGAAGTTCCACGACGAAAATTCTTTTCGCCCTCACCTTGGCCGCATATTCTAAAATCTCGAGCTTCAAGTTATCGGTAAGATGACTTCCATGCGGGTAATTTTCCGGGTCCAATTTCAACACGTTTGCCCGCGCAATTTCAGCAATCCGGACAATCTCTTCCCCTTCCGCGTCGTTCGGAGAAACCACGATCAGAATCTCCCCGTTTTGTTTGTTCAGCGCGACCTGGGCTAGCGTGTCTCCGCGGCGATGATAATCGAGATGGGGCCCTACCTCGCAAAGCCGTTTGTCTTCGCTAGCTGCGGCTTCACGAAGCTTTCCCAGCTCGGCTGAGGGAATTTCTGAACGGCCGGGAGAAAAATACTTTGCCCATAAGATATCGACGGATGCCGGATCCTTCGGCGGCTCGTGCGGAGGAAGCAAAAGATGCGGCGGCGGTAACCGCATCGGCCGTTGGAGCCCGTGGTTCCAATGAGATCCATCGAAGCCGCTATCGAAAAAACTAGTTAGCTCGCCCCTCATATTTCTAACGCGACTTAGAAAGGCTCCTTTGCGGCTACTTCCTTGCAGGCCCTGCCAAAGCTCCTGAAAAACCATTTCCCACGTTTCAGGAGAGATCTCTTCCAGTCGGGTAAGAGTTACATTCAAATGAGTAAAAAAATCCATTTCGTTGGTACTAGCGGTATCCCAAATGGCATTCGGCAAAAGGTCCAAAACTTCCGGCAGGTAGGTCGGCCCATAGTTAAAGTTTTTTCTTGCTGGAGCGAGGACGAAATGTCCGGATCGGGAATAATTTAAAGGAGCGCTAGTTGGATTGATCCCCAACGCGTAGCTCGTAAACGCAATCGTCACCACTTGCGCCGCTTTTTGAGTCGAAAGACGGGAAGGAAAGTCGCCTGTGAAAATCGCAGGCTGAAGCGTCGCCGGCACCCAAGTTCCGTCCACTTCCGGCGTCGAGGAAAGCGAGAGCTGCCCCATTGCATTTTTTTGAACCCAAATAGGAAAGAGGGTCGCGTTTGGCGCTCCGATCAGATCCATGACCATGCTGTCCGCGACAGCACTCAAGCGCTGTTCATCGTCGGCGTAGGTCCTTACTCGGAATTGATTACCGAATGGATCTTCCGCAAGCTCGTGGCCGTTCACAAAATGCAAAGGACGCTGGGATAGATAAAAAGTGTAATCAACCGCGTGGGTTTGAACCCAAGGGAAAAATAGGAGTACCCCGACTAACCACCTTCTCATGGAGCCGGGATTTATACCCGAAGGCGTGCACCGCTCACAACTGACATTCCTCGCCACTCAGAAAAGTATTTCGAAAAACAGGTGCTTAGCTCTTCGGCCGAGCAATCGAATTGCTCCGGCAAAAGCTCTCCTAGAGACATTCCCTGGCCTAGGGCCTCAAGAAGGCGAAAGGCTAGGAAAGGTAATTCCTGAACCTGTCCTTGGTGAACGATAAGATATTTCGGCCCTTTCCGGGCGAGTAACCGCGTGGAAGGATTGAGCGCCACCTCCACCCTTCCCCAATCCTCCGGGGAGAGCCCCTGAAAGAAATTGTCCCAATCAAAAGCCGAAGTCGCCCACGCGTAAAAGGATTCCATTTTCGCCCAGTCGAGGTGTGCTGCCTCCACCAATCCTTCCTGGCGTTTACCCCAGCGCGACTCTTGGATAAATTTCGGAAGGGACTCCCCCACGTCGGCCACACAAGGGCTGCGGGAAGGATAGTGGCAAAGATACTCAGAAAATAATTCCTGAAATTTTTCTTCGCCAAGAATATTGAAAGTTTCTGAAAAATCCTCCGTGATAATTTCCAAAAGGCGCTCGAAGTATCCTTCCGCGTAGATCGACAAGTGCTCTTTGGGAAGGACGAACGGCTCGGCACTTGGCAAGGGCGCTTGAAATCGAAGAAGACAGTTTTGCGGCAATCGCCCAACCAGAACTTCAGATCCTGGATTCGGGCTGCCCAGCGCTGCCTCGACTCCCCGGGGATCGGTCACGATCCAGCGAAACCAGTGTTGTACTTCGGCAAGCGTTGGCTCTTTTTGCATACTTCTCCGCCTTCTGGAGCTCTTCCCACAGCACCGGAAACTCCGGGATATTATCATCCCTTTCCAAGAGTGTGCTGATAGGACCAAATCTTTCTCTAGCCTGAACAAAAAGCTCCCACACCTCGTCCCGAACGGGATGATCGTGGGTATCGACGACATGATCCCCGTGATCGGAGTGGCCCGCAATGTGAAATTGCCCCACGCGATCGACGGGAATGCCATTTAAAAAATCAGCGGGATTAAAACCGTGATTGCGGTGGCTCACGTAAATGTTATTCACGTCGAGAAGAATCCCACAATCGGCCTGTTCGGCGACTGCCGTTAGAAACGCCCACTCCGAAAGCGTGGAGTGTTTAAACTGAATATAACTCGAAACATTTTCCAAAAGAATTTGGCGCCCCAAAAAGTCCTGAACCTGCTTTACACGATCGACTACATGGCGAAGAGCCTCTTCGGTGTAAGGAAGCGGTAAGAGATCGTGAAGATTCTCTCCCAAAACTCCCGTCCAGCAGAGGTGATCTGAAATCCATTCGGGTTGAATGCGCTCGTAGAGTGCTTTCGCCCGCTTTAGATAATCGAAGTTCAAAGGATCAACAGAACCTATCGAGAGAGAAACCCCATGCAGGACGACAGGATAGTGCGAACGCACTTTTTCCAACTTGCTTAAAGGGATGTGGGCGGCACCTCCAGCACAGGGAAGAAAATTCTCGGTAATCGCCTCAAACCAATCGACGGCGGGAAGATGCTCGAAGAGATAAGAATAGTGCGGCACGCGGAGCCCTAGACCAAAGCCGAGAGTCCGCGTGCCGATCGATAAAGCCATACTACAAACGACTCACTTCTTGGAGCTGGCCGCTGCCATCGCCGCAGTTTTTGCCGAGTCGCAAGCCGCTGCATCTTTTTCCATCGTAAAGCCTTTGCCGGCGCAGGCATTCTTGCCCTTACAGGCATTGCCCGAACCCTTGCAAGCTCCCTTGCCGCCGCAAGCATTGCCTCCTTCGCATTTCATGCCGGCATCTGCCGCCTTGGCCGCAGGGGCTGCAGCTTTCGCATTCGCCATCGCGGAAGCGCCCAGGGTCATTAGGCTGGCAACCGCCGCCGTCACCAATAACTGCTTGGTAGAGTTCATTTCAGAGTCTCCTTGTTGTAGTTGAGTCCATTGGAACGATTTTGTAATTCTAGCCAGGATTTGCCACCTTGACACCACTTGTTTCACGACGTATCCGAAGGAGTTAACGCGTGACGTCGTTATTTATTAAACTGTCCGGGGCGAGTCCGGCTGGACAAGCACTCGGATTATAGAGGGCCTTAAAATGAAAAACGTGATGTTCGGATTGGTAGTGTTGTTTGCCACGAGCACCGCTTCGGCGGATGTGTGGCGACAAATCGGTGGTGACTGGGTAACAGGAACGGGAACACAAGTCGTGGTTCCAGTACCGGTGGAAATGCGAGTCGTTTATCCCTACGGATACGTGGCAGCTTCCCCATTCATGACTCGGTTCATTGTACGCATCGGACCTGGTTCCTTACAGCGTGGTTGTACGCTTGCGACGAACGATACGGGCGATGTGGTCGCGACCGGAGTCGTGTCGAGCCAAATGAACCTTCGGCCGACGAGCCTTACCTCGCAAGAGCAAAGTCCGTCCATGCCCGGCTGGCAGAACAACATATTCAGCGTGAACGGCGGCTTCGGGGCCCCGGTTCAAGCGATTACCGTCGCTTTCAAGCGCGGATTTGAAAATGCCACGCAGTGCTATTTTCAGCTCATGTACCAGGGTGGCGAGCAAGCGGCCGACCCCCGGATGGCGCGTGCAGCAGCGGCCCCTTCTCAATCGCGTGAGATCACTCTCCAATCGGCTCAGGCTGAAGCGGCTCCCGCGGAAAATGCCGTGAAGCACGTAGAAGTGAAGGCTGGCGGTCTGTAACGCACCTTGTACTTGCGAGGGCAGCGAAGCAATCTCATTGTTGGAGCTATGTCTATTGAGATTGCTTCGGGCTTTCGCCCTCGCAAATTCGGTTTGGTAGGGCACTTTCGCTTTTTGGCGAAAGTGCCCAAATTGCGCTATTCTATAGATTGATACTTTCCCACCAGTTTCCCCCCCGAATCCACAAATAAAGGAGACCTTATGAAGAGTGTGCTTCTTTCTCTAACCGTACTCTTTTCCTTACCGTTGTTTGGCGCGGTACGCGCGACTTATATCAAGGGTGATACTTGGGTAAGCCAATATCTCGAAAAGGGAGGCGACATCCGGCACGTCACGGGATTAGTGCTTCCTTCGGATTGGAAGACCCACGCGCGATTCGACAATAGCATCCCAAAGCGTGATCTCCCGCCCGTTTTTGATTGGCGCTGGAAAGCGGAAGGCTTGCAGCCGGTCAAGAATCAAGGGCAATGCGGATCGTGTTGGGCATTCAGTGTTACCGCCACCATGGAAGCGCTCATCAAGATTCAAACGCATCATGTGGTCGACCTCGCCGAACAGACGCTCGTCTCTACTTGCGAAAGCGGCGGGGATTGCGGCGGAGGTTATTTCGACGCCTTCAATTACATGAAGAGTCCCGGGATGCCGGATGAAAAACAAGATCCCTACAAGGCGCAAAATTCTTCCTGCAAATCCAATCTAAAAGCGATTGAAAAGCTAACAAGCTGGTCTTATGTCGGGGATGGAAATGACGAGCCCACGATCGAACAATTAAAAACAGCCATTATGCAACACGGCCCCTTAAGCGTCGGCATTTATGCGAACTCTTCTTTTAGTGCTTATAAAGGAGGAGTCTTCAACAACTGCTCTTCCGGCAGCGAAAATCACATGGTGAACATCGAAGGGTGGAATGACGATGGTCAATACTGGATCATGCGCAATAGCTGGGGTGCCGACTGGGGGGAAAATGGCTACATGAATATTCGCTACACCGGATCCAGTGGCGCTAAGTGCAACAACATCGCCGCCCTTGCCGCATACGCCGTTTACAAAGACGGCGTACTCGATACCTTTTCAACTTCGAAATAAGTCTTTTCACCTAATTCGTCGGCTGAAAATAGCCTCCACCAAGAATCGGGATGCTATTACTCGACGTAGGTTGCTGCGAAAAATAAGTTTGGCCTTGGTAATAGGAATTCAGCGGGCCCAGCGGCATCGATCCGCTAGGCCACTGAGTGGGGTATTGCACCCCGCTCACCGCCCAATCGGTCGAATGGCCGAGCCAGTTTTGCATCGTACCTGGACGGAATTGTCCGGAGCCGAGGAGATCCCGCAGTCTTCCCATTCCGTTTTGAAGCTGCCCCATGCAAGCGCCTCCGCGCTGCCCTTTTCTAAATCCGCGTGATTCCAAATCTCCCCCGGAAACACTTGCCGCGTATAAAATATTCCCCGGAGCCTGTTGTCGCTCCTGAA
>JAHFAF010000089.1:6439-8064 GCA_023250715.1 Pseudobdellovibrionaceae bacterium
TTTCGGCACTGGCCAAGAAGCTGGTTGAAGCGATTAAAGAGGGGTGCTTGGCCAGTAGGCCCCTGCCATCCCGGCATCGCCGTTGGGGTGGGAGTCGCCATCGGAGTGGGCGTCGGATCTACCACGGTCGGTGGAGGAGGAGCTCCCACTGGATTATCGTCTTGTAGTACCGAAGGATCTTCTCTTTTCCCGCACGCTGAGGTGAGAAGGAGAAAGATAGAAAATAGAATCAATGTTCGCGTAATCTGGTGCCGTCGCATGTTGTACTCCCACGATGTCGCGTTCCCCGGTAGCTTTAAGGTTAAGAAGAGCAATTCACTTGCCGAGCTCTTCAGGCAGGTCGCCTCCGCGACAAGTGTCGAAAGGGTTAACAGCTCAGCCTAGTGCCATTTTTATCGTCGAGGATACCAGCAGTTAGAGTGCCCAAGAGATAGACAATCCCAGCCCAGCCTAAACTCCGTGTACATCGACAGAATACGAATGACGCGGTACAATAGTCTTTGTATCTCCCTAAAATATCGCGATTTACCTCATGGGTTGGCTCTAATTCGGTACGTTTGAGGACTTTAGATGTTGATTCGCTTACTCTCCATTTTTTTCTTCCTCCTATTTTTTACAGGCTGTTTGCCGGGTCAAATGACTTGGACCTCCTCCAATTCCAATCGCAGCAGCGGCAACGCCAACTCTGATGACAGCTCGGACGGCCCAGAATCAGGAGAGAATGGCGGTGGGAATGGAGGCAAGGGAACTCCCCCGGCAGGCGGAAATGTGAATGGGAATTTTCGCCAAAGATACGGTTACACCTACAACGAAGGCCCAGATTCTTTCAGTCACCGAGAGTACGGAAAAGGGATTGTGCAACTACACGATGGCAGAGTCGTCATGGGAATGACCCAACAATTGGACAGTGGGGAGAGCGGTGTCTGCGGGGTCTATGTTTTAAATTCAGACGGGACGCGGGATACCACAACGAACAACGGCCTTGAAGGGGCAATTCGATTCGATATCCCGGACAGCTCGGATTGCCAGGTGAATGCCTTGGCCTATTCTTCCGCCCCGGGTCTCTTGTATTTAGCGGGTTGGGTAAACATGAATTCTACGGGAAAGAATTTCTTGGTGGCGCGTCTTATCATTAAGCCGAATATCGAGATCGACACTTCCTTCGGCGGAGCACGTACCGGGTACCGTTTTGATCAACCTGTGGCAGGGCTACCCGCAGAAATTCGAGCCCTAAAGATAGTGGGGAATGAATCGATCTTTGTCGCAGGCTCAGCACCGAGCGATACCTCCTTTGATAAAGATTACTTTCTCGTGGGTAAGTACAGCGACAAAGGAATCCCTGACGGTGCCTTTGGCGATAGGGGAAGCGGATTTAGTAAAGTAATTCTGACTCTGGGAGCTACTGCCATCGCAAATGCCCTTACCTTTGACGACTCGGACGGTATGACTCCATTGATTCATGTCATGGGAAATCACCAGCTTGAAGGAGATCAAGGAGCTGTGGTGAGCGTGAATGCTTCGACCGGAAGCCCTCGCCAAAATGGCCTCACCTCAAACGTTTATCTATTCACCGACCAAAAGGAAATTGTCGATGTGGCTTTTCAGAGCATAAATTCCCGTCCCTA
>JAHFAF010000089.1:8074-13626 GCA_023250715.1 Pseudobdellovibrionaceae bacterium
CGCAAGGCTATATTGCTAGAGTCGCCGCCACAAACTTTGCCCCTGATATTTCCTTTGATGGAGGCGAAGTAACTCTCCCTGCGAGCCAAAATACGGCCCTCTATCCCATTGCGATGCAATTGTCTGCGGATCGGGTTTTTTTGGTGGCCCGTGCTTTGGATGGCGTCACCTCGACCACCCTCTATGCCTATAAGAACGACGGGAAACTGGACGGCGCATTCGCCAATAACGGAAAGCCCTTTCCTGAAGAAGAATTCGTAAGCTCGATGTCTTTTGGCCTCACCGGGAATTTGATCATGACGGGCTGGGATCCCTTGGGCAACAACGACATCCTATTCCGATCGAGAATACGTAATAATGAAAATTAATTCTAAAATATTATTCCCCCTACTCCTTCTCGGGCTCTTCTCCGCATGCTTGCCGGGCCGGATGACCTGGTCGAGTCGGGGAACAGCCTCAGTCAGCGGTGGAGGAGCGGAAGGGGGCAATAGTGGTGGCCAAGGCGGTGACTCTGGCGGCGGTACCTTCACTCCCAACGGCGGCGGCTTCGGAAACAATGGAAAAGTCGTCTATGGCGTTTCCCAAAGGGATCTCTCCTCAACCGGCGTGGAAATCCTTCCCGACGGACACATCGTCATTGCCGTAAATCTGTCGAGAGGGAGCGATAAACGGTGCGGCGCTGTGATGCTGAATTCCGACGGCAGTCTAGATACGACCTTTGGAGGTCAAGGAAATGGATTCTTTTGGTTCGACCTCACACTGATCGGAAGCCGCGCTTGCGCTTTTAATGCAGTCCTAGTCCAAGGAGATAAGACAGTTCTCGGAGGTTGGTCCGATCAAGGGCCCGAAGGCAACGGGCATCAGTTTTTATTCATCCGATTGACCCGACAGGGGACGATGGATGTTTCGTTTGGTCTCAACGGCTCAGGGGCCTTGTGCGTGGTAGGAGGTGCTTCGAATTTCGATATGAGAGCGATGCACTTTGATCATATGGGAGACATCGTCGCTGCAGGAAGCGCTGCTCAGGAGGGACAAGCTGCTTCCATTTCCTTGGGACGACTAAGCTCTAATGGACTGCCGGACGTAGAATTCGGCCCAAACCGCACTGGCTTTTTCGTGGTCGATCTCGGCGTCTCTTCCGCAAAGGTGAACGCGCTTACAATGTTCGTTCCTCAGCCCGCTCAACCCGTCTTCTACATTGCAGGAACCGCAACCAGCGGAGGATCTCTCGCGTTCATTTATGCCTTTGATTATAACTCCAATGGCCCCCTAAATGGGTTCTCGATAAATTCTGGAGTAGACGGACTCGCTCTTTACAACACCTTTCCCGAGGCAAAAGACATTGCAATCCAGGACATCGATGGCGCGAACCGCTACTTGGCCTTTACGGGCAGGCAAGGCCCGAGCAATTCCTATCTCGCGCGCGCCCAATTTGATTCGGGAGCAATCGATGCCAATTTTGGAGGCCAAGGATTCGTTTCTATCGAACCGAACGATCCCTCGGATACTTTGAGTTCAGTAGCGCTACGAGTTGACGGCCCGGCTCACTCTTTCACCCTTTTACTAAACGAGACGAATTCAAAGAAAATGGTCCTTGCTCGCTTCGAAAAAAGCGGGGCGGTGAATTTTAGCTTTGGATCCAGCGGCAGAAAATCCTTTGATCCCGCGGAAATCTCCTCCGCTTTTAGCCTTGGTCCGAACAACTTTTTTATTACCGGGCAGGATATTGCCGACCCCACCAACTTCTTTGTCCGAAAAGTTTCCACGGGCAATTAGATTTTCCCCTCACATTTTGCTATAACAGGGCTTCCTTTTCTTAAGCGAGGAGCCCTAAGCATGCGGTTATTTTGGATTTTTCTAAGTGTTCTCATCGTTGGTTGTGGCGTTTCTTCGACCGAGCGATTCGAAAGTGCCTCCACATGCCGTTTGGAAAATGCCATCGAGCTGGGAGGGGCGACTTTGAGCGCTACTCCGCTGATATTCACGGACACCCTCTTCCACGCCACTCCCTCGAGCAAGTCGGCCGACATTGCTCCGGACCAAACAGTTTCCCTTCGTCTCTATCTCCTTCAAGTGGGCGACGCAGTTCAGACTGACATGGTCGGAGGCGACCTACAGCCCGATAGAACGGCCGGTATTGCACCCACCTTCACGGCTAGCCAGGCGGACGAGAAAACGGATGAAGAGGGCTTTCGCCATCTCTACCCATTGAAACGAAATCTGGGCGGAAAAATCAAGGTAGATGCGGGCGTTACGACCTACACAACGGTCTTGGCCGAGCGGCCTGTGATTAACGACCAATTGGCGGAAGTGGCCGAGGGCAACATGCTCACGAGTCTGCGCGTGATCCTAGAAGGCTCGAAGCTTCTCGGCGTGGAATTTAATTGGCCCGTTACGAACGATAAGAATTTTAGAGCGGGAGATCTCTTACTTCCCCGTCTTGATAAGTGGCAGGATTCGAAAAATGAGAGTGCCTGCGTGAAGTCAGCGACCCTCTCACGCTAAAGCGCCCGTTTGCACCGCCCAAAGGCCGGCGTAAACCCCTCTGCGATCTAAGAGAACTTCGTGGGTCCCCTCTTCCGTTACTTTCCCTTCTCTCAATACGTAAATGCGATCAGCTCTTCGAATGGTGGAAAGCCGATGCGCAATTAGGATCATGGTTCGATTCACTCCCAGCCGCTCCAAGGATTTTTGAATGAGACGCTCCGTCTCGTTGTCGACGGCAGAGGTGGCTTCATCCAGAAGAAGAATCGGCGGGTCATTTAGGATCGCCCGCGCTAGCGCTATTCTTTGGCGCTGACCGCCCGAAAGTTTTTGTCCCCTCTCCCCCACCACCGTTTCATAGCCTTGAGGTAAAGCGCGGATAAATTCTTCCGCCTCCGCCACCTGGGCCGCCCAACGGATCTTTTCTTGGCTCACGTCTTCCCGCCCAAAGGCGATATTTTCTCGGACCGTTCCGTGGAAGAGGTAAACATCCTGGCTCACAAATCCAATCGCCTGGCGAAGGCTGTGCAGGGTGAAATCTTTTGCTGGCGCCCCGTCGATAAGAAAATTCCCGCCCGTCGGCTCGTAGAATCGCAAAAGGAGTTTTGCAAGGGTGCTCTTGCCTGCTCCGGTGGCTCCTACGATTGCCGTCGTCTTCCCGGCCGAAAAAGTGAGATCTAACTTTTCGAACAGAGGAGATCTTCCGGAGTAGGAGAAGCTTAAGTTCTCGAGGCGAATTTCCCCCTGCCCCAATGACGGCCGATAAACTCTGTGCCCGGCCTCCACGTGAATTGGAACCGCGAGAAGCCCCAACACGCGGGAAGTGGACGCCATCGCTCGCTGGTATTGATCCACGGTTTGAGCAAGTGTCGTAAGCGGCCAAAGCAAACGCTGAGTGAGAAAAACAAGAACGCTGTACGTTCCCACTTCCAAGTGTCCACCCAGGGTCTTCCAACCGCCGACAAGAAGGGTGGCGATAAAGCCCCCAAGGATCGCCATGCGAATGATTGGAATGAAAGCCGAGCTTACACGAATCGCCTGTCGATTCGCATCGCCATAAGCACGGCTATCCTTTTCCAATACGAGTGCTTCGAAGGCTTCCGCTGTCTGACTCTTAATCGTGACGATGCCCCCCAAATTGTGCGTAAGGCGGCTACTGAGCTCGCCTGCCCGATCGCGCACCAATGCGTAAAGCGGCTCCGCCCGTTTTTGAAAATAGAACGCGCCCAAGACGATCACAGGAATCGGAAGCATCGCCCAAAGGGCGATGCCGGGCGCCAGATAAAAGAAAACGCCACCGACAAGAATCACAGCCGCAATCACCTGCCATAGGGCATTCGCCCCACCATCTAAGAATCTTTCCAGCTGATTGATATCGTCGTTCAATATGGAAACGAGACCACCCGAGCTTCTATCCTCAAAATAAGCTAGGTCCAGATTCTGCACGTGGCGGTAAGCATCCATTCTCAAGTCGTGTTGCACGGATTGAGCGAGGTATCTCCATTCGAGGTTATAGAGATACTCAAAAAGGGACTCGAAGACCCAAATGAAAAGGGTAAGAGCGCTGATAAAAGCCAATTGGCGAAAGGGGTCCACGATTCCCCACTGGGCGAGCCAGGAAGCCTCTCGCTTTACCACCACATCCACCGCCACCCCGATGAGAATCTCCGGAGCGACATCAAAGACCTTATTCAATACCGAAAAGACAGAGGCCTTCCAAAACCGGAAGCGGTAATTTCGACTGTAATTCAGCAATCTTCGAAGTGGAGAGGGGGCAGGAGTCATCAGACCCTTTTGATTAGCATGGATCAGTGAATAATTCATTGCGTCAAATTTCAGTCTGCGCTACTGATTTTAAAGAGGGTTTTAGGAAAACAGGAAATAGAGAAGGGGTGGGAACCATGCGAAGGGGCTTTGCTCTGGCTGCAGTATTGCTCGCCGGGGTTGCTTTTGCGGATGAGACTCGACGCCTACCGGTAACGGTAGTCGTGAATCAGCAATCGACTAAGGGAATTTTAGAGATTCATGATGGCTACTCACTCACCTGGGTAGTGGGAAACGAACGGCACCCGATCGCCTCTTGGGATTCGGTCCTCACCAAAGAAATCGTCGAAAAATTGGATAAGCTCGCAGCGCAAGAAGAAGACGCGCGCTACCGCGCAGTACCCTATGAACTCACGGACGGTTACAAAAACGCAATTTTCAAAGAACTCACGCTCAATGTCGTTCACCGCGGGGGAAGCTATCACGCCGAGCGGGTGGCGCTTCAATTTCAATACGTGCACCATTCCCTGGAAGAGGTGGAAGGCCGCGCCACGAAGACTTTCGTCGCGCCGGACTCCGTGCGAGATGCATTTGATTATACGGATCTTGAAAGCTACGGAATCGTCTTCGGCGAAAACGTCCTTCCCGCTCGTCTTGTTGAAAAAATCGAGCAAGACGCGGAAGGAGAGCACGGTGATACACACCGCGAGGGGTATGACCGCGAGGGGAAGAAAGCAAAAGTACGTATCACCGAAATGCGCGCACGGGTGGTCCCCCTATTACAGTGGAACCAACGGGACAAAATCAAGGCCTTGGAAATTTACGATGTCCCTTTGACCTCGCTCGTTTTTCTCGATCCCGAAAAGAGAGAGGCGAACCTTAATCGTCTCAAAACAGAAGGGTACGACCCCGATGAGATGGTGGGGGCCGAAAGATACCGAATCGCATCACTCTCGGTAGATCACCGTAAAGACGTACTTACTCAATTGAAAGAGCTTACAGCTCCTCTGCAATTCGATATCAAAGCGAGAAATCGCGAGATCCGGGAAAGCAAGTGGATGGAACAGCAGGCCCGCGCTAGGGAAGAATCGCTCGAGAATCAGCGCCGGGAAGATTCCGCGAGATTCAAACTGCTTATGAATGACCTCTCGGAGGTAGACCACGACCAGATCTTAGCTCGCCTCGATGAAATACGGACGCTTTCGCTCTTGCCTGAAAATCAGCACCACCTAGTCCTTCTCCTCCAACAGTATAAGGGGGGCGACATAGAGAAGATCCGACAGAAAATAGTAGACATCCTGATC
>JAHFAF010000008.1:0-1223 GCA_023250715.1 Pseudobdellovibrionaceae bacterium
GTGCTGGGGAGATAATACGTACCTTCAACTCAAAATTCCTCCCGATGTATCATCAGCGGATCAGATGGCCGGGGGCTGGGACCATACGTGTGTCGTCTCTCAGGGCCAATTGAAATGTTGGGGAACCAGTGGTGCCGCCGTGAATATACCTTCGCTAAATAACGTTCGGCAGATTGCCGCCGGCTGGTTGTTTAGCTGCGCCCTGGCCGATTCCGGCGTACAGTGTTGGGGCGGGAATTCGGAATTGGTATCTGAAGTTCCGTCCGAAATCCACGGTGTGCGCCGCCTTGCCGCAGGCGCTGCCCACGCGTGTGCGATCACTGATTCCGGAGTTCGCTGCTGGGGCAGCGGCGCGCAGGGGCAACTGAATATCCCCGCGGATCTCGGAAATGCTCGGGAGATCGTCGCGGGTTCCGTGCACACCTGCGCACTAGTGGATTGATCGCTCTTTGCTCCAGTACTGGCAAATTGGACCGCCATAGTTGAATGGCATCCGGTTACCATTCACCAACACTTTCATTCATTTTTTCGTCTCACCCTTGGCAATCCGCCCACATTTTTTTCGGAAAGATACGAAATAGGGCCTCCGGTCACAAGCTCCAAAATGCTATTAGTGGCCCCCAAAAGGAAGTGGAGCATGAATACGTTATTGGCCTGTGCATTCGGGCCATGGGCCAGGCGATTGAATGGTGTCTTGGCGATTGCCACTATGATTTCGGCAAATCTTTCCTTCGCGGGGAGGCACTGATTCAGGAATTCGGCGAAGAGGCAGATACTATTCGTAGTCTCGATAAATTAGACACACTTCGAAAATACAATGGCTATCATGCGCCTTCTGCCAAGAACACTCGAAAACATGGCTACAGTCGTATTCCTGGTGGATGGTAATTGGAGTTCCCTTCTCATCCGAAAGTTCGGCATAATATTTCCGGAGTTTACCGAACTTTGGCTTGAGTTATCCCCATTCGTGGTTCCTAGGTTTCATAGATTAATGTCTTTTGCAGTTCATCGGTAGAATCGAAAAGTGTGCTCGGAACGTGTTGGAAAAACTCACTTGAAAACTCCGAGGGTGATGTTTGGAGGCTCAGGTAGTTGGCAAAAGCGCAGGCAGCCGCTTTTAGGGGATTCGATCCCATTCCGCCGACGGCGGTTGGTTCTGCTCCCTGTCCTTCAGTATAATGGCCTATCTGTAATTGTCTTTGTTTCGCAGGTCCCGTCGGATT
>JAHFAF010000008.1:1233-56084 GCA_023250715.1 Pseudobdellovibrionaceae bacterium
ATTCGCATCGGAGACCCAAAGGCGGGTGCCGGGCGTATTGGAGCAGCCGCCATCGGTGATGAGTTGAAAAAAGAATGGCCGTTTTAGTTCATAGGCCGCCTGTAGGGCGCGGCCGATGTGAATCCCAATCACGCGATCGCGGCTGTCTCCCTTGGTTTGAGTGCCGTCATGATAGTCGCAATCCCCGATTGTGATCACGCCAGGTCCGCTAATGCCTTTCAGCACCGAGCGCACAACGCCCGCCGCGATTACCGACTCAGTGTTACCCTGGGATTCTTGGTTAATTTGGTAGACCGCTTGAAATACAGGATCGAGCCTTGGATCGACGGCAAGCCCGCCCGCCTTCTTACCATTTTCCTCGTAGGAACAGGTGGTGAGCTTCGAAAGAAGGGCACCGGTCGCGGAGTCTCCGCTACTTTCTAATTGTAGAGAGCTTATTTTGCTTCCGGTCGCGAAGAGCTGTTTTAGCTGATTTTTGGATAGTGCGCTTAACGCCGATTGCGAACTTACCCCCACGGCATTTACGAGTGTATCGATGTGAGGTAGGTAGAGCGCCCGAAAAGTTTCCGGGGCCAACCCCATTTGGGAGTTTCCTCCTGATACGCTATTCATTATTCCGAGCGACTGCGATAAGTGCTCGCCACGGTAGCCCAACTTCGCGACGAGGCCCGCGGCGCTCAAGAGATTCTCGGACGAATCGGATTGAGCGCGATGGCAGAAACTTCCCATGCGCAGATTATCTCTTGCGTTCTGGCTTGAAGACTCGACAAGCCCCGCGAGAATCTTGCTAACTCCTTTTGCCATGGGCAGCCCGAACGATTCGTCGATTCCGGTCACGACCGGATTCCAACCAAGCTGGTCGTACGTTTTTAGGAGATCTTTCGGACCGCCCATTCCACCCACAAGAAAATTTGCGGGTAGTGCTGCGCCGCCCGCGCAATCGAAAACCAAGAAAGGAATGAATTTCTTCGTAGAGCCGCCGCACTCCGATTCTTGCACGAGACTTCTCACGAAGGTCCACGGACTCGGTACCGCCGCTATCGCTGCGAAGGAAGTCAGGCCCATCGAAAGAAATTCTCGACGTGTGGCGGGTCGGGAGTGATTGGCATAGTAGTCCATTTTCTTTTTCATCGCTCGTTCTCCCTCAATTTATTATTACACTCGCCGTGGAAGTACCCATTACCGTGCAAAGGGCGTTCAAAAGCGAGAGTGTACCGGCCGCGGTCTGAGGAAGCTCCATGACTAGCCCTTCCGAAAAGGCCTCAATTTCTTTTGCCTCTTTTTCTGTTCCGGTTCGCTGCCAGAAAACTTGCGCATAGTCTTGGATGACGTCCTTCGCCGGTACGAAGGATGG
Source organism: Pseudobdellovibrionaceae bacterium (assembly GCA_023250715.1). Classification (GTDB taxonomy): domain Bacteria; phylum Bdellovibrionota; class FAC87; order UBA2466; family UBA2466; genus JAHFAF01. The sequence continues at coordinate 2,588 of JAHFAF010000008.1, forward strand.
GGCCTTGCTGAAACTGACCATCTTGTGGAGCCAGCGTTGCGCGGGTTCGGCCTTGGCGTCGAGAGTGATCCGCGCACGGCAAAAATCGGAGGCAAGCCGAACTAGCGACCACAGCATGGATGCATTGTACTCATCCACCGTTCCGAGCGTGGGTAGTGTCTCCTGGACACTTTCGTATGCGGTCGCTAACTCATCACCTGGCTTGGGGGTGACGGACATTTGTGCCTTCATGGACTCATAAATCTCTCGGTGGTTTTTTATGGAAACCTCCCGCGCTTGGGATATTTCACATACACAAAGCAAAAGAAAGAGAGGCGTCTTCATTTAAGCTCCAGAGTGCAGTGAATCGCCACGCGTTCGAAGAGTGAGCGAAGGAGGTATCCCTTCGTTTCAAAATCCTCGGCGAGTGTTTCGATAAATTTTGAGTCCGGCGTTTCGCCACGACAGACTGTGAAAAAAACGCGGGAAGTCATGCACCGCGAAAATCCTTTCGACTCCGCGAGCATGCGGCCAAAGGTGTTTACCCCGTAGCCCTCTACGGAAGTTCGCCATCCGAAGTCTTGGTTGTGGTGCTCTGTCGCCAGATTTATCCAGGAAGAATCAGTGACCGGATAACCCTTCGGGTAGACCGTGCGGTTTTGGTTCATCTTGGGTGCGATCCAGCTACGTCCCCAACGTAAGGAACCATCTTGAAAGTCAAAGTTGGCAAAGGCTCCGGACATTCCGTCCAGTAATGCATGACAGCTACGACACTCGGTTTGAAAAGTTTCGGCACTTCCCGATGGAGTACGTGGTACATCCCGTCGGATTCTAAAGTCTGGCTGACCGAAGTCGCGCCATTTTTTTATAGGCGCGCATAGGAACTCGCGAAATGCGAACTCCGTCGATCTTCGGTTGGTCCCGGCTAAAAAATGCTCCGAGGCCCATTGGTACGTCGTGAGAAGGCCGGCCGCGTCCCCCACTTCGTCCCATTGCGGAGTCCGCTTCACCAGACTCTCACGAAGGTTAATTCCCTGGGCTTCCAGGTTCCGGTAGTGTTTGGGACTCGACAAAGTGGGAGTGGGTAGGCCCAGGGTGGCGTCTGCTTGATAACGATAATTCCCGGTAAGTAATTCTCTCGCGTCGGTATCATCGCGAACTACGCCAAGAATCAGGGCATCGAAATCACTAAAGGGAACAAACGGAGACTCTTTGCGATTGGATAAAGCAGAAGAAAAGTTTCTCAGAGTCGTGTGAAAAAAACGATCGTCTTCACTGGCGGTGCGGGCGGCGTCGCCCCATTGGCCGGCTGCGATATGGGCGCGCATCGAGCTGAGGCGAGGATCGTTGTTCAGAAGCGGCGCCCCAGTCAATCGTTGAAAAAGCTCGGCCGCAGGTTCCACGCCTGAGCAAGAAAGAGAAGTGAACAGAAAAAAAAATAGGAACCAGCGAAGTCTACCGTCAGGGGACACGTCTCGAATCTCCGTAGTTTTATCGATGGTGGCACCAGCTTGGAGCTCGGTCGGGAAAGGCATGAGAAGGAATTGAATGGACAAGGGCAGCTCCCGGGAAAGACCTAATACGGAATTTTGAAAACGATTCTCTTCATTGTAAATGCCTATGCTCTGACTCCCAGTAGCATATTTCTAGAATCTGTTGGCTGGTTTCGCCCACGATTATGAGGACCTTGCCTCGACTCCCATTTCTTGAGAGAGATTGCCTCCGGCAGAATGGACTATTCTTCTGTGTCCGGGGGAGCCCAAACCTCACCGCAATCGCCGCTTGGATCCTCGCCGGCGCGCTTTGACTTGCGATGAGTCTCCATGCGCATATCCCGATAGCTTCAAGATTTTGTAGCTCTGAGATCCGAAGGCCCTCCATATGGAATAGACTTCATTCCCGACTGGAGTTAGAGCCTCCACCCGATAATAGTCGACTGGCCATCCCGGGATCTCGGGGGTCATGCTCCAGTTCGCACGTGCTTTGTCGAAGATTAAGGATCTGCTGTGGATGGGGTAAAACGCTAAGTTCCCGCCGGTGGCAAATAGGTAATCTGCGGATTCTGTCATCTTAGCGTTAATGAGGGGCAGCCCGAGCCCAGGCTTTTGGGTCCAAGTATCAAAAACAGAATCATAAAGACTTAAGGCGACGGAGTACCCATCATTCTGGTTCCAGCCTCCGAGTATGGCCGCCAAGGTACCGACGCTAAATAAGTACTCGGAATGGAATAAACTCGGGGCTGGGCCCAGAAATTGAGTGGGCTTCGGAGCGCCCATGGCACTGACTGGTCGCCACTCATTTTTCTTAGGATCAAAAACCGCTCCGGTGTTCGATATTTGAGTGCTTTGTTCTTCCGTTTTTGTGCCGCCCCAAACCCAAAAAGAATCGGAGTCAACGGCGCGTACCGCCGGCAAGCGGCGTGCGGATAATTGATCTGTGACCGGGGTTTCTTGAACGCCACCTTGGGCGAGCTCGATCAAAAAACCGCGGGGAGAGGGAGCGCCAACGAGATTCAAGCCGCCATACACGAAAGCGTATCGATCGGAAAAACCAACGCCGGCTCCCCGGGCACGATCCGGATGAATGAAAATATTCTCCCAGCGATAAGGGTCGGTTTTCATTCGGTAGAGACAATTATCACCGGTAATCGCATAGAGTTCATTTTTCGTAGGGTGTAGGTGTAGGTTGTGTTGATTGGGGCACTCCGAGGCGAGGCTAGGAGGAAGTGGCAAATTCAGGTCAGTCCATCGAGACTCTGACACGTGGTAAATATAAAAGTGCCACTCCATTTTTCCGGAAACGGAATAGTAAACGCCCAGAACCGGTTGCCCATTGAAAGTGGTCATTACGGTCGCGTTATTTGAAAAGCTGATCCCGGAAGGGAGTCCCACTTTCGGCACATCACTCCAGGACCCAACTTCAGGCAGCTGGTTGTACAAGTCCGGAACAGGAAATTCTCCGGCCTTCGCGCAGTCAATCTTCACCGGGCGTGCAAGTCCAAAATGCAGATCGAGAGAAAAGTGCGAGGAGGCGTGTCCTACACTTGGATAAGCGAGGTATTCACTAGGTTGGCCCAAAGAGCAAGCGACCCCATAAGCATTGTAGGAGCAAGTAAGCGTCTGATCATTTAGCGGCACCGAATGGGGGGGGCCGATGGGCTCAAGGGAAAAGTGCTTGTCCTCGACTCCCTCGATGTGAATTTCGCAGGCGTAGCGAAAAACACGAATGGGCGGGGGGGCAATTCGGTTACAAAAAACCGTCCGTGAAATGGCACTATCCTGGAAACTTCCGAAAACCGCGCGGGTGTCCACGGAAGCTCGAACCACGTCCGAATAAACCTTCGTGCCATCCTCGTTTCTTAGGTAACCGCCGCAGTTGATTTCCCTCTCATCGATGGAACACGCCAGAAAACGATTCTCATCGAGGTCTTTAATGTACTCGGACGGGTGCTCACTATCGAGAATAGTTTGATCGCACTTGAATTGGGCAGCGCCGACGACGGAGTTCCACATCGATAAAAACACGGTAATGAAAAAGAAAAGTGACATAACTAGTTCTCCGAAAATGGTTTACGAATATTTGTCCATGTCGCCAAATTGCGGTCAACTCACGCGGCTTCATGTGACAGGGGGCCGTGCAAAAGATAAACAGAACGTTACTGTTAATCGTATGAAACGAGATTCACGCTTTCTATCGAGGAGGTTTTCGATGCTTGGACTTTCAAGGGAGGAGAAAATGGCGGCGAGCATTTCCCTTTTCCTATGCTTTATTTTTTCCTTGGCAAATTCTGCCCACGCTTCGGCTCGTCCATCGCGAGTTTTATGCTGGGGAATGAATCGAGAGGGGCAGTCGAGTGTTCCGCAAGACTTAGTCGACGTGACTCAAATCTCGCTCGGAGTCTCGCATAGCTGTGCCCTTGCTCAGGGGAAGGCCCGTTGTTGGGGTCGAAACAGTGAGGGGCAGGCCTCGGTTCCCGAAGATCTCGGAGAGGTAGTTCAAGTTTCCGTCGGGGGCTATCACAGCTGTGCGCTAACGAAAACGGGGGTTCGTTGTTGGGGCGCCAATCAGTACGGGCAATTAGAACCACCGAAAGATTTGGGAGAGGTGCTTCAGTTATCGGCCGGCGGGGGGCACACTCTCGCCCTGACGAAGAGTGGTATCCGGTGTTGGGGACTTGGGGGATACGGCCAGTGTCGCGCGCCTTTGTTTTCTACGGGCGCGATCGAATCCATTTCGGCGGGCTTTTATCACTCCTGTGCAGTAGTGGAAGGGAAGGGCTATTGTTGGGGGAACGACCAGCATGGGCAGTCGAAAGTTCCAGAAAACCTAGGTTTCGTACGTGAAATTTCCAGTGGTTTTGGTCACTCTTGCGCGCGCACTTCACTCGGCTTGCGCTGCTGGAGCCTGTACCCTGCGTACACCCAGGTGCCAGAAGCAGAGAATCTTTTCTTGCCTCGAAGCGGCGGCTCCCACAGCTGTGCGATGAGCGACATCGGAGTTCGTTGTTGGGGGACGAATGCGTATCATCAGACCGACGTCCCCGTGGAGGCGATCGATGTCGCGAGCATTGCGGTGGGTGGATATCACACGTGTGCGATTATTTCGGCGCGGGGAGGGTGGCGATGACTTGGTGTCTCTTTCGACAAAATTTGACGGCGACTTTTCTCTTGGTGTTCTTTGTCATTTTAGGCGACTTTGCTTGGGCATCCGCGATCGAAGAACGGTCATCGCTTGATTCAAATGTGGTGTGTTGGGGCAGTAACGAATATCAACAAACCAGTGTTCCTCAAGATTTAGTCGGGGTGACCCAAGTATCGTCGAAAGGTAGTTTCTCCTGTGCACTGGCTCAAGGTAGGGTCCGATGCTGGGGTCTAGGTATTGAAGACATATTTCCGGTTCCCAAAGATCTTGGCGAGGTCCTTCAGATTACCTCAGGCTTTGCTCATAACTGTGCGCTAACAAAAAAGGGAGTTCGCTGTTGGGGTCATGAGCAAGACGGGAAACTAAAAGTCCCAAATAATCTTGGTGAGGTATTCCAAATCGCGGCGGGAGGAGAATATACTCTCGCTCTCACGAACAAAGGCATTCGATGTTGGGGCAAATGCTTCCGGGCTCCGGTTTTTTCCGGTTCGATCGAATTTATCTCGGCCGGTGGTTGTTTTGCTTGCGCGGTTGTTTCGGGGCAGGCCCATTGTTGGGGATGCAATGGAAAGGGGCAAGTGGAAGTGCCGTCGGATTTAGGCCTCGTTCGGGAGATTTCCGCCGGTGTTTATCACGTCTGCGCTAATACGATCAACGGAATCCGATGTTGGGGGGATAAGGCGTACACTCAGGTTCCGGGCGGAGATAATCTCTCCATGCCTCGCGTGGGCGTTTATCACAGCTGCGCTCTGAGCGATACGGGAGTTCTTTGCTGGGGGGATAATGATTCCAACCAACTGGAAGTTCCGCCGGCGGCGGTAGATGCCGCGAGTATAGCAGTAGGTGATTCCCATACTTGCGCGATTGTTTCGGCGCGGGGAAGGTTGCCGTGACATCACTTCGTTTTCCACGGAACTTGCCTGCGGTTTTAGTTTTGGTGGTCAGCATTTTCCCAGTCGATTTTGCTGTTGCTTCCGTTATCAAAGACGGACTTCTTCGTGAATCAAAAATAATATGTTGGGGAGCTAACGGTGAGGGGCAGGCTAGCGTACCGCAGGACCTAAAAGGGGCCACCCAGATCTCCTTGGGTAGCGAACACAGCTGTGCGCTTGCTCGAGGCCAAGTCCGTTGTTGGGGAAGGAACGTAGAGGGCCAGACTAACGTTCCGCGGGATCTCGACGAGGCGGTTCAGATTTCCGTCGGCGCCTGGCACAGCTGTGCGCTTACGAAAAGTGGCATTCGGTGCTGGGGGCAAATGGACATCGTGACGGAACCTCCGACGGACTTAGGCGAAGTCTTGCAGATCTCCGCGGGAGGACTTCACAACCTCGCACTTACCAAGAAAGGGATTCGATGTTGGGGGCTTTGGGGCTATGACCAGTGCCGTGTGCCTTCGTTTCCCCCTGACTCGGTCACTTCCCTCGCGGCGGGCTTCTATCATTCGTGCGCCGTAGTCGCTGGAAGAGCCTACTGTTGGGGAAGAAATGGACAAGGTCAGTCGGATGTACCGAACGGGCTGGGCCCAGTAACGGAGATTTCGTGTGGCACCAGTCACAGCTGCGCCCGTACGTCTCGGGGAGTGCAGTGTTGGAGTAATGAAGAAAAGTTTGCCCAAGTGCCGGACGGCGAAACTTTGATTAAGCATGCCAGCGGCGGGTCTCATAGTTGCGCGATGAGTGACACCGGAGTTCGCTGTTGGGGGGAGAATGAGTATCACCAACTGGAAGTCCCGACGGAGGCCTTAGGTGCCGAGAGCCTTGAGGTGGGCGGAGCCCATACATGTGCGATCGTTTCGGTGCGGGGACGCTTGTAGTTGGCGTGCCGTGTTGGTTCGCGAATTTCTGCCTCTACTCGCACGACATCAGATACTCTACAACCTGATCCTTTATGCAGAGGGAAGGCTTGCCATATTTTCTCATTTCGATCTCTTCAGGTGATAGCCGCAGGTTGGTAGAGCGTGGATAAAGAGTGTTAGTCTTGGTGTCTCTCTTCAAAACTTGATAACTTGCTGAGACTTCGACCAAGAGTTCCCCACCCATTCGCCTTAAACAAAAGTGGCTCGCTCGAACATAGGAAACCGCAACCGTATCGTACTCGGTAACATTCTCAAAAAATGCATCGTAGCCTGAGCTTCCGTACAAGGCGTCTGCATCACGACGACTTAAATGCGGCTTAAGTTTTCGTACGGAGTATTTCTCTTCCTTGAAGCCATCGCTAACGTTTTCCCGTGCCGCCATCCCATATACGTATGGATTCTTTGTAACCGCATCTCCATAAGTCAGTCCTAAACTTCCGTCTAAGTCTTTGCGTTCTACTCCCTCTACTCGAAGCCTAAGCTGCCGTCCGCCAAATTTGACGTCGGTCAACAAGTTTGCGGTAAACGTAATCGGTAGGTCGCCAGGAGCCGCCGATGTGATATCACATACCCACCCTTCCGGGTTTTTCGGGCGAAATTCTCGAAAGTCCACCACAGAGTCTTTCGCTTTTTTAAAATCATTGTATAGCCTTAAAATACCTGGATCAAAATCGGAGTCCGCTCTTTCATCCGCAAATATTGAAGCGCACATATGTCCGAGCAGTATCGATAAAATAATAATGCGTTTAACGTTGCTGGGAAAATTCATTTATCCTCCAAAACACACATCAAACCAATCAGGTTTAAGCGAACATCTCCCGGGAGTTCCCTCAGACCCCACACCAGGTTTTCCTTAATCTCTCCTTTATACCCTGGTCCGACTAAATGGCGCGGCCCAGAATCAAGGTCCAATTTTCCATTGGTTTGTGGCCATCTTCGTGGGCCCTCCTCGTTTGGAGCAACCGATATTGTTTCTTTGGCGGACCTTAAAGTATGGCGCTTTAGCTCCAAGATTTTACCTGACTCCAAATGGACCAACTTCTCGACGTCCACGTCGAAATCTACATTCAGTTGATGGGTGAGCGTACCTAGTCTAGGAGTTAAAACATTTCTTCTAAATCCCCAACCGGTGTCGACGAGAACTTCATACTGTCCAATCTTTTGATCTTTAGACTCGTATTGTGATACTAGCTCCTCTTTCCTTCTTAGTTCTTCACTGGACCAGTAATAGCCATCGGGAAGCACCTTCACGAAGTGGCTTCCGTACGATGCTACAAATTCGGCAAGCTCATTCGTGGTGGGCAGACGCCAGCCCACGGACTTTCCCCGGTCCCTACGTCGGCAATAGGCTTGGGCCGCAGAACGTGTCCAGTACCCGATGTCCAACGGGGAGATGCCGGTCATCGATCCGCTGTAAATCAGTCCGGTATGGTTGTCCTTACAACCTCTCTCCGTAGAAATAAAACGCTGTCGGGGGTCCTCGCGAAGACACCGAGTGGGTTGCATCGCTAGTAGGCCTTGGAAGTGAATGGGCGCATCTTTAATAAAATGGAATGTGGAATCGTTGGTGTCAGATGAATAGATCTCATGCTTTTCTCCATCCATGAGGCTAGTGAGAAAGGATACGAACTTCCCCTCGGCAAGCTGCGCCTCATGGTTGGAGGTGTGAATTAAGCGGGTTTTTTGAATCTGAAGTAATTCTCGAAATACCGCTAAGCCTGCCTCTTCGCCGGAGGACTCTAACTTAGCGATGAGTTGCTGAGCCGCCTCGATGCCAACCCTTAAATTCGCCGCGGGTTGTTTACCGGAGGAGAGAGCCAAAACAGCCTGGGGAGAAAATATTTTATACCTCTGGATAAAGTCGCTGACGGAAACTGCTTCCTCATCACCCTGATAGGTCGAGGGAGAAAACCCGTTTACATAGAGCGCTCGGCGAATTTCATCGCCCTCCATCCACCAGGCGAAATCCACCGCAGTTGATCTGCCGGCGCGATTCAGATCCGAAACGATAAAGGCCTCCGCTCCGGCAGCCCCTATCATCGCTGCGAAGATTATCAACGTAATGAGAAAATGCTGAAAGGTCGCAAGCGACCCCGAGGGAGCCTTTTTCATAGAGAAACTTCCATTGACGTGAATACTCTTGCTCGTGTTTGTTTCATTCATTGCCCGTTCCATCATCCTTCGGAGACGGCTAATACCAGTTTAGAAAAGTTCGTTGTAGTCGTTCGGCTCGAAACCCTTGGCATTACGCCAACGGATGCGGCGAAAAACGTCACCCAGAGAAATAGGGGTTCGACAGATTTCTTTTTCCACCGTTGGACATTGGAAGTTGTTGGTGGCGCTACTCAACTTTCCCCCTCATTACTAGATCTCGATATTATTGACCTGGAAATCGATCGGGATAAGCTCACTCGCCTTAAATAGACACTTGGTGCGGCACGACTTCCTCTCGGGTCACCGGAGATTCACTGAGATCCACGGATCAATGAAGCGCTTGCGGGAAGGAACTTCTCTTCTCCGGTATGCGCGATCCGGATATGCGCCGCCCATGGGGGAATAGCGCAGGCGAGTACGAAGCCAATCTACGCCGAAGACCCGAGAACAGAGTGGAGGCAAAGCGTGCCCACTTGCCGGTTAACGTTGAAACGGTCGGCCTAAATAGCTAAGGTTTTCTTAGTTCATTTAGGAGGCCGTGGTGAAAATACTCTTACCGTTCTTATTACTTTTTGGTTTTGGCGCTCTGGCCGGCGAGGACGATGTTTTACCCCGCTGTGCTTATACATGCGCCAGTACTGGTTCAACTTGCTCCGTCACTTGCAAAGTGGGATATCGGGCGTGGTGTGGGAACTATTATCAGAACCGACCAGATGTTCCGTGTACAGCCCATTGCGTGTGCAGGAACGTGAGCCGACCATTTCCTCAAGGGCAGGATCCGGAGGAATTCTAGGGACCCTGGCTGCTGACGAAAAAGTCGGGCAACTGCTGATGACAAGCTAGGGAGTGGTATGCGGTGTTTTTCAAGGGATCTCTTTCTAACGATACTTCTTCCGCTCGTCGGAAGTCTTTCAGTCGCGGGATCCGCCGATCCAAATCTAGGTCGCCAATTCAAATCCGAGGAGCAATCTGCCCTGCAGGTCGTTCGATCCGCTGTGAAAAATAGTCGGGTGATGATCCTCGCCCTGACATCCCATCGTACTTTTTCTCATTATGAGTTACTCGAGCAAGTGCTGAGGGAAGAAGAGACGGTTTCCGATTTGAGGGCGATAGCCTTTGAACGTCCCAGTGAAATGGGTACGCTCTACTCTCAGCTTTTGGCGAATATTAGTCCTTCTTTTCGGCAGGACCAGAGCCAGGAGCTTCAAGAGCTAATGCTATATTGCGGTGGTCCCGATGTGAGTTACGAGATTCGTCATTTCCATCCGCTCTTAAGGATGCTCAATCATCATCGCGCTCCCGCCGCCGCGATTCGGCTTACTTCCTTCGATGGACTTCCGCTGTCCACCAATTTAGTGCTGCAGCAACGTTTAAAAGATCACAGACCCTATGACGTAGACTTAGATTGCGCGGGAGCATCGACCGAAGCGGCTGCCTCGATAAAAGAAGAGGGAGCGTTTGCTGCACCTCTCCTTAGCGAAGACCGGGAAGAACGCACAGCCGCTAACTTTGAGAGGCAGGTATGGGGCCTTTTACAAGGAAAAGGGAAGGCTATCGTCGTCAATCACCTGGCCCATGTTATTAAGGGGTATGAATCCTGCCAGTTTTCAAAAGAGACTGAAGAAAAATGGATGGCAAAATGGTCGACCTCGGGCTGGCTTGAACGCTTTTTTGTAAAGCACCCGGAAGCGCGTGGCCTGATTAGCACTGTAGTATTGGACAGGCGCGACCGCGATAATCCAGGCGGCGCGCTCCGACTTTCGACTCAGCTTCGTCCTCTTGCTGAGCCAGGGGGATGGGGTATCGATCTAAAGCCGTTCTTGCCGTTACTCAATGCGAACGAGCTATTTAATGAGATGTCATTTTTCGGGGATTATTTAGCGGGGTTTCATCGGCCAATGAAAAATGGTCGATTGTTTGCCGATGCGCTTATTTGGAATGACTCTGCGCCCGATGAGAAGAAGTTCGGGAAAATGGAGGACTATCTTCCCGCCCAGTGTAAAGACGCGGCTATTCGCTTTCTCCGACTGCTTAAATAAATTCTGTCGCATTTCACGCGCAGAAACTATCTCCAGCCAAGCGAAAGCGATCAGACTCAACTTTCGGTCAAGCCTTGGCAAGGGCTGCCATCGCTCTTCTTTCAAAGGGCGAAATTCGAATTCACTCCTGACGGTCTCGACCATAAAATTTGCTCTATCTTATTTTCTACACGGGGGATGCATGAAGCTTCATTTTATTTTGGCGGTCGGGCTTTTCGGTCAAGTCTTGTTGGGGAGTCCGCTGGATGGCTACTGGGAAGGTATTTGGGAGCTCAGTGGTCTTGCACCTCACTACAAGACCGTCCTGAATATTCAAGGCGACAGCTTTTCCAGTCATCTCGTTTTAGGAATGCACAACGGAAGCCATCGGAAATATAGTTTCAAGGTCCTAGATGAAAATAGAATTGAGCTAACTACCGCGCAGGGCGGCAAGCGAATAGTCCGATACGAACGGAAAGGTGAGAATGAGTTTGAGACTAAGTTCTGGGGGAACGGAGCGCCGATCGTTTACCGAAGAATCGATCAGCTCCCGCCTATGAAAACCGGCTTACACGGCATTCCGAAGATCGCCCCCATACGTTACCGATTTACTTGTGGGGATCTCGTCAAACGAGGCGAATTGGTCGCAACGTTTTTTCCAAATTATTATGAAGTGACCTATTCTAAGTTCACCGATTTTCCAATGGTATTCGACGAGACCCCCTCTAATCCGGTATGTGCCGAAGCGATCTCGGCCTACGTGGGGACTTATCTTCAGAAGGAGGATGCGGAAAAGGTAGAGAGCTATAATGCTACCATCACGTTATTGAACATGCCCTCCCATATCAACCTTGGAATGAGTAAGGTTTTTGCACTCGATGGAGGATCCTACTCGTTCGAGAGCACTTACCAGGGCACCCAAATCGGTTTTTCGTTTGAAATAGAGCAGTAGGCTGTCGCTTGGACCAACATCACACACGGCCCTACCGTGCGAGTTCAAAACCCGAGAGGCCCCGGAGGGTAGTCAGGTAGACGGGTGAATAGTCAAACCTAGCATGAAGGGCCACCATCGCGGCGCGCGCTTCTTCCATTGTGTTGCCGAGGTCTATACCTTCCCATTGGAATATATTTCTGGCGCCTTTCGACTTCGAAAGAAGGTAGACCGCCTTCGTCGCCAAGTCATAGTCTTTCGCCTCCATGGCTTGATACCCCATACGGAGCAATTCATGGTCGCCTCCCGTGTATTGACGCCCGAAATGGAAAACGAAAGCCGTGAATATATCGCGCAGAAATTGGCAATGTCTGAGCTAAGCCCCGCCAAGTGGGTGAGGGCGGCGCGACTTCTGGAGAATCCTGGAGAGATCAGTGCACAGTTGGCGTATTACCTGGCGCTTGCTCACCGAACTGTCCGTGAAAAGGGCAACGAGCCTGAAGTGGCGCGGTCCTTGGATATTGCAGTAAGCCGCTTGCCTCTTAACAACGTTCTCCCTGATACCTTGCGATTGTTGGAGGCTGCATTAGGTAGAGGCTATCTTTCACTTCAAAAGGGAGAGTCTCTTCCATCGAACCTCCGTAGGAAGCAGCAGTATAGGAACGACCAAGAAGTGCAGCAGGCCGCTCGGAGTTTGTGGCCATTGGTTCGGCACGCGCCATCTCCCAGTCTATGCCGCAAAGTGGCCTCGCTTCTTACGTTGCCGATTCGCACGCTCAAAGTCGCGGCGGTAACCGTGCCGCTTGCCGGGTGGGGATTACACCATCTTATTTCCAACGAAATCGGTCGGGAAAGGGAAGCCCCCGTTCCCGACGTGCTCTACCTCCCGCTCGAAGCCATTGCGAAGGATTCCGCGAACCGCAAAACAACTCTCCTCGCCGCCGCCCGTGAGCTTCGCCAGCGGTTTACTAATGAGGAAAACAAAATCGACTTGAAAAAGTATTGGAAAACGTTGAGAAGTCTAAAATCAGACGACGACCCGGAGGTAGAACGAATCGCGGCTCGCCATCATATCACCGGTGAGCTGTTTGAAAGCCATGCCGCTTTTGCGAAGTACTTCGGCGGGTGGGTGATAAACCGCAATCGTCAGCTCGATGAATTATTCGCGGATCTACTGGATCATGACCTTCAGCGCCGCTTGGATTCCGGAGAGGCTTCCGGACTGGTTTTAGCGGATTTGGTTTACGGTCAGTGACTGCGGGGCTCGCCGGTGCACCTCCTCGGCACGAATCCATTCTTCCCAGCTCGGGAGAATTTCCGCCGCGAGGGGGATCTCCCTCGGATGTCCGAAAGTCCCGCGTAGGGGCAAGGATATCAATGCGCAATCAATGGCGCTCATCCCGTTGCCCCGGCCCAAGAGGTTTCGGCACAGGCTTGATTCGTCCACCGCCATGTTCAGGCGCTCTTTCGCCGCGGTACCGGGATAAGCGCTCGGGCCTCCCCCGTGGCAACGGTAGCAGTCGCGGTTGGCGATCACGGGAAGTACTTCTTTTCGGAATCTCTCCCATTCATGGCAGTCGAAGGCGTCAGTTGGGGAAAGCGTTTGAATCCCGATGGCCAGCGTATCCTCGTCGCGGTCCTTCGCCACGCGCAGGGTCGTGGTCGAAATGAGTGGGGAATCCTGGGGCGCGACTCGCGCGCGCACTCGTTGCCAGCTGTTCGCCCCCGCTTGCCATCTTCCGTTTACCGCGATCGAGAGGCCTTGAATTTTGACTCCCGTTTTTTTCGTCATGAGCCGGGGCTGATCGAGTACGTAGGCCCCTTCTTCGTAGCGCGCTCGTAATTCTAATTTGGCTCCGGTGATTTCGGGTACCTGCGATGCCAAGGGATAGGAGAGTACACGCGGGATCTCGTCGGTGGGGAGAGCCAGAGGGGCGGTCACCACGTTTCCAAAATTAGGACACTCCTTTTGCCCCTGCTCCCACCACGTTTTTAACTGCTCCTCGATGACCGCTTCCGTGCTAGTGCACGTTCCCCCGTGATCGTGGCAATGACCATTCCCCCCTTTTTTCACGAGATAGGATTTGGGAATGTCCGACCAGTTTACGTAGGCGATGATTCTCTGGAGCGATGTCTCGGGATCGGAAACGGAGTGGGGTTTGTCGGCGAGACCACCGGTATCGTGGCAAGGAAGACAGTCTTTGCGAAGATGGGCGTGGAGAGTGTTTTGGTAGGCTTGTAGCCCTTTATGGCATGGGGGCGCTTCGCGCATCACGATTTTGGTGGGCGCTAGGGCGAAGAGTCCCAGAAAGAAATGCCCGGCCTTGCGTTTCATAGTCCAATCTCTTCTATTCATCGGTGCCTAAGGGAGTTGAACCGATTTTAAGTTATTTGCCATATGGAAAGGTAACGTTCCGACGGTGGTAAGTGAGGAAGTTCCCCCTAATTGTCCGTAGACATTGCCTCCCCAACACTTTAAATCCGAACTCTCTAGTAGCGCGCAACTCGAAACGGAACCTAAGGCGAGTTGCTTCACTCGGTAATGGGCGCCCAAATCCACGAAGGGAAGTTCCCGTCCCATCTGCTCACTCTTGGTGCCGCGGTTAAGACTATCTCCAAGCCCCAATTGCCCAACGCTATTTTTTCCCCAACACTTAAGCGCTCCATTTCCCATGACCGCGCAACAATGCGCCGCCCCGCAGGCGATGTCTTTCGCCGCGAGCCCCGGCTCGACTTCCACGATCGGTAAATTTTCGCCCATCTCACTCGCTTCGTCCCCGACGATTATGTTTTCGACTTGCCCCTGACCCAGAACTCCTCCGCTGTTTCTCCCCCAGCACTTTACGACCCCCTCATTGGACAAAGCGCACACGGCTCTTTCCGCACAAGCGATTTTCTTAACCGTGAAACCGTTTCCTAAATCCACCGGGTGCAGAGACTTCATCTCGGCTTCCTCTTTTCCGATGGAGGCTTTGCCGCCACTTCCGATAGAGTCCGCGTTCCCCCAACACTTAACCCGGCCGGAGGCAAGCAGCGCGCAAGTATAGGCCCGTCCCGCGCAGGCCGCCGCGGCGGATTCCTCTCCGAGAATCGCTGACGCCAAAGCCTCGCCCATGTGCGCGGGAGAGGAGCCGACTTGCGGACTCGCATTTCCGATACCTAACTCCCCGTCCGTATTGCTTCCGAAACAAAAGAGGCGTCCTGCCTCCGATAAAAGACAAGAATGGGTTTCTCCCAGTACAAATGTTTTCACCTTGTGGGAGCCGAGAGAAAGTGCCGGCGCGTTTGGAAGGACTTCCGTTGGTGTCGCCCCAAACATTGCGGCCGTCTTGCCCAATCCCAGCTGGCCGAATTCATTGTTTCCCACGCATTTCGCTTGCCCATTTTCAAAGAGGAGGCAGCTTTGATCCCGGCGCGCGCCTACGGACACGACCTTTTCATCGAGGAGAATTTCGGTGGGGACATGACGAGTGCTTATGTCCCCAAGCCCTAGCTGACCGTAGCGATTTGCCCCCCACAGAAAGATTCGACCCTCTTCGGTCAAGAGAATCGCATGGATTCCCCCTGCGGATATTCCCCGGATGTTGTTTGCGGCCTCGGCGCCCGGAATACAAGAAAGCAAATGAAGGAGAAATAAAAAAAGCAAAGCCCCGCTCCCGGAAAAACTGCACTTAGGGAAATTCTGTATCGATTCTTTCCGTTGTAAATGAAATTGGTGTGACACCCAGTTTCATTTCCCGTGTGACTCTTGGCAGAATTGGCCAACGAACAAACTGATCTCGCTCGAATTCTAGGACAGGAAAAATGTGTGCCCGGTAAAATTAAACGTTCTCTGGGGAGGAACGATGAAACGTTTCCTGTTTTTGGTTTTGATAGGTGGGATCTTTTCTTGTGGAAAAAGTGAGCTAGCGATGGATCATGTATCGAATTCCTCCAACCAACCGAAAGAAACCTACGAATGGCTCGCCGCAAATGTATTTCTACCCTCATGCGTTGGTTGTCATGAGCCGGGGGCCTCCAATGGTGTGGACCTGACATCGAGAGAAGGGCTTTTAGATTCGGATGTGGTCACGTTTTACGACTTGGGAAGGAGTTCACTCTACCAATCCGTGGCTACCGGAAAAATGCCCAAGAAGGCTTCGAAACTTAGCGCGGAAAAGATCGCCGCGATCGCGGATTGGATTCTCGCCGGGGCGCCTTAGGCTTCATCTTTTGACGAGTAGATTTTCGTGATTTCTCTCCGTGGTTGCCAACGCTGCCAATAGATAAATTCATCTGATGTTGAAAAACGCCCCCGGTGCCCAGATGATTCAAATCATTTCTTACTTGGGGGGCGATGAGACAACGTCGAATTGGCAGTCCATTTACCATGGGGTTTCTGACTTGCTTGTGCCTAGTGTCTACGGTTGTAGAGGCCGTGAACGTTTTCGATCGGGGAATCTACCGGGCCGAGAAAGAGAATGGCCAATTGACCGGTAGTTTGTTTCTCGAGGCGGACGACGGAAATGTCATTGCCATGTGCGATGATACGGTCCATCTGGTGGATCCTACCGGCATCGACCGTTTGGGGGCTGCAAGTGAAAGGGGCCTTCCACGTCAGGCCGATTCCAAAGAGTAGCCTTATCGCCGTATTCGACGAAGAAAAGGTGACGCTCCTAACCCCGGAAGGGAAGATAGAGCGCGAAGTACGATGGCCCATGGATCCGGCTAGTAAGATGTATGGCGGGTCGGGACTCTCCGTCATGGAAGACGGGACAATCATCGGCATGTCGCGAAATTACGATACTTGGCGGGCGAGAGTGATCGCGATGGACAGTTATGGTGTTGAGCGCGGACATTACGATTTCAATTCCGGGTGGTTAGCCGCTGGTTACGGAATGTCATCTGAAATTTGGCGAATGACATTCCGAAGCACGGTTGGTGAGGCAACCGCATTACCGGGAGGTATCGTGTATGTGGTTCAAATAGGGGCGGGGGGCAACCGAGAGCTTCACTTCTTTGATTCAAATGCGAATCACCTCTACGAAGTAAAGGGAGAATATCATTTTGACTATCCGATGGTGATTCGCAATCCATCCAGAGGGCAAGAAGGCCTTATTGGAATCCTGATTTCACCTTCTACGGGCGCGGGCGAGTCGGCTTTCGTACAGTTTCTTGGTTTTGAATAATTGTTTTCCTACGGCCGGTAGTTTTTCGATGGGCAGAAAAAAACTGAACCGAAGGCAAACTTTGCCAACGGTCTAGGTGAGGAAGATTTTTTACTATCTAAAATAGGAACGTATAATCAAATTTCTATTTTATCGTTAGAGACTCTGCCAACGGTCCTGCTTGATCTCTTCGCCGGTTCTGGTATTTTTCCTGCCCGATGACACAGAGAGTGCTTTCCGTTTTGCCCTTTACCGACTATCGGGCCTTTCTGGCTGCCCACGCGCAAGAAATGAAGCGCCGTAATTCGCTCTGGAGCTTCGGAGCGTGGGCCAGGCACCTAGGTTTACGAACGACGTCTTCTCTCACCAAAATCATTAATGGCGCACGCAATCCGGGCGAAGTCATTTCGAAAAGGCTAGTCGATTATTTTCGATTTGATTCAGACGAAGAACAGCACTTTCGCGACCTCGTCAATCTCCAAAAACTAAGAAAACACCCACAGATGAACGCTTTTCTGCTGGAGAAGTTCGGTGCCAAGAATGAGTTGGAGGATTTTATTCAGGTCGATGAGGCTACCTTTTCTACTCTATCCGAGTGGTATTGCTACGCCATCCGGGAGATGGTGAGCCTCGACGGTTTTCTTGAAGATCCCAACTGGATCTCCGAAAAGCTGTTATTCAGCGTTCCTCCGATGGAGGTCAAAAAGGCGATTGCGAAATTGATCAAATCCGGACTGCTCAAGCGCGGTAAAAACGGAAGGCTGGAGTTAGGCCACGTGCGGATCAACACCAAGAATGATGTGGCGTCGGAAGCGATTCGTCGTTATCACGAGCAATCGCTCGATAATGCCAAGACCGTCTTGCGAACGGTTGCGGTGGACCAACGTGAGATTAGCTCCTCTACATTCGGTATCGATCCGAAGGACATGCCCGAAGCGAAAGAAATGTTGCGAAGGTTTCGTAAGAGATTTGCCCGGTCGCTTGAAAAACAAAAGGGCAAACAGATCTACCAGTTGGAAGTGGCTTTTTTCCCTATAACTCGGGCGTCGTAAGAATCGAGGCTAAAACGACAGTCGTGAAGGAGGGCCTGACGCTCGTGGGGGCAATAGGTATTGTCCTCATAAACATACTGCAGATCCGAAAAATTCCAACGGGCAAGCATTTCCCATTGACGAAGCGTCGAAATTTTCCGTAGGGTTTGCGGCAGTAAAGAACGGCAAGGGGGATAACTTGAGGAGAAAAAATGCAACTATCTCTACTGGCCCTGCTCTCCCTCTATTTCCTAAATTCAGCCCACGGACTTGATCGGCTCGATCTTCTCGATGAAGAGGACTCGCTAGCGAACCAGGAATTCATTGACGTAGCAGGGGATGTGACCGTGACTTGCAACGGGTTTCATTCCGAAACAGGGATTTCCTGCTGCACTGGAACGGGCAGTGGCCCGAACCGTTTTGCCGCTGAAGGCAGGGCACGCGGGGAATGCTTTAGAACCTCCACCTGCGGAGACAAAACTAAAGTCGCTTGCAATTAAGGTCGACCTACTCGTTTTGCGGGCGGGGGCCGAAGAGGTTTCGGTTGTCTGTCAGCTTGAAGAATTTTTCGTAGGGGGTGGTGAACCGCTCTCTATCGGTTACATCGAAAACGATTAGCTTTGCCCACAATTGGCCGTCGGCCGGGAGGTCGATGCTTAGGTCGCTCACGAAAATTTCCCAGGGGGTGTTGTCGTTGGACTGGAGGTGCCACTTCTCTACTTTGAGATCAAAGTAGTTGGTGTAGCGCGATCCTGGCTTGATGGGGATGAGCTCGCTCCGGGCGTTGTAGAAGGCGATGTAGAATTGAATCGTTCTGCCTTCAAATTTGGGAGCAAGGCGGCTTTTGAAAATAAAGCGAGTTCCTTGCTCTTCTCCCACGGTCTGAAAAGGGCGCTGAATCAGGTAGTCGACGCTCACTCCACTTTCTATGAGGGCAGGAGCCTGATCCGCTCCGAGGGAGAACGCGTAAGGGATTTGATCTCTGTCTTCGGCGGTGAGGTAGGAAGTCCCCCGGGACATGGCCACTTTGTGCCACATCGAAAAGAAGTTCGTCCGCGTCTGGTCTCGCGTTAATGCAAAAACTTCCGGCCAAGAGATTTTTCCGTCGCGATCGATGTCGTTCTCTTCGAGTTTATTGGATAGCACGTAGAAAAGCGCATTCGAAAAATTTGCACCCATTTCAGGATCGACAAAGGCTTTTGTCTTCCCCGTGGTGGCCGTGAAATCGACGGTTCCCTTGGTGCTGTCCAGTAAGGATTTTAGCGCCGTCCAATGCTCTTCCAGGATCGGAGGGGCGCCTTGGGCGGTAGGGCCCGTGTTCTCGAATTGTCCGGGTACCCCGCAGGCATCCGTTGTCAGAACCACTCCACGCGCGCCGCGAGACTGCATGACCTCCCGAAGCTCTTTACGGCTTAAGTCTCCAGAAGACATCTTGAAGTAATGCCCTCCTCGTTGATCGTCCGTGGCGCCATGGCCGCAATAAAAAAACCAAAGGACGTCGTCCGTTCCCACCTTTACAGATCGGAAGAAATTCAGCACATCTCCCGGGGTTGGCGAAATCTCTTTTTTCCAGTCATATAACTGGAAAAGATCTTCATGCCCTTTCGCCGCATCAAGAAGGAATTTCTTGAGCCTTAAGTAAGAGTCTTCGCATCCCTTGCCCACGTCGGGATCGGTTCGATCCACGACAGAAAGCAGTGTAGTCTTACCCGCTATGGCTGGTGCGCTGAGGAGAAGCGAAATTAACAACAGGGATGCTTTCATTCTTGCCTCTTACTTTGCTGTCAGATACCAATGGTCGAATTGGCGCTTCCTCTTTTCCTTCTTATCCTCTTCAAGGGGCGGTACGCGCCGGGTGGGGAGCCATAGATAGTTAAATTGCAAGTAGAGATCGAAAATGGATCGATCCGAAGCGGAATAGTAGCTGTGCCCGACGGAAAACCACCCGTTGACCCGATCCGTATTAATCGTTGCGACGGCGTCGTTGAAAAGCGGGTGAAGGCCTGCGCGTGTCATCTCGTGAACAGCGGAAGAAAGCCCAAGCGCGCGATCTTTGGCAGAGTAGTAGAAGCTAACAAGTTGGGAAATCTCGCCGACATTCGGGATGACACTTGAAAATAGATTGATGTCGACGTCAGGAGCCGCGAAGACGGAGACCGCGATCGTACGTTTTTCCTTGGGAAGACCGGCCCAAGTATTTCCCAGGTCTTTGTACAGCTTGCGCAAACCGAATACCATATAGCGATTGCCCATGCTGTGAGCCATGAGAAAGACGCGCCCTCCTTGGGATTTTGTTCTAATGACCACCTTCTTAAGGACGTAGGCAAAAGCCTCAAGCTCGTTCACATCTTCGGCGTGTGATTCATCAGCGCCGTAACTTCGCATGTTGCCCGCGGAAGGCCAGCTGAATGCCATGATGTTTCCCTTGAAGGCGAGATCCCGCTTCATGCGCCCGGCTTGTAAAATCACATCGTCGAACGAGTTGCAGTAGCCATGAACGAAAAGAAAAACATCCTTTGAGGAGGTGTTCGAGAGTTTCTCAAGAGTGGTTTCTTCTCCGTAAAGGTATTCCTTTAGGACAACCGCCTTAGCGCTCGACCACCAGGATTGTTCTTGTGCTCGTGTGGGCAAGGAAACTCTCGCGGCTCCCCAAGTGAGGCCTCGAATGCCACCGTCGAGCCGCGCCTTGGGAAAGAAAGTATATTCGTTCTGTTTTCCCCGGATGGGAAGATAGGCCCGGTTCGTTGCGAAATAGACAATGTCTTTATCTTCTGCCGCCAAGGGTTGCGCTACATCTGTCCGAGCGCCGGCTAAATCCTGAGGATTTTTTTCCTTGCGAAGTTTGAGGCGCCCTTCCTGCTCTTCGAGAGAGATGGAACCATTTTTCTCGCGCGCTGGATGGATGGTGACCTTGTCATCCGCGGGCTTCGTCGTTCCGTCTTGATTAATGAGGAGCGCTTCGGCATCGGCCGTTTCTTCTACAACCGGCTTTTCTTCACCGATGAGGGTTTTTCTATTTCCTTTTACCTCGAGGGTTTGAATGGCGGATGCCATTTCATCGAGTTTTTCCGGTTTCTCACCCAGTGAAGACAGGTCCGCGGCATAACCCAACGAAACCTCGCCTTGGGGGAGATCTAATGAAGCAAAGGGAACTTTGAAAGTTTTGGTAATGAGGAGGAAGGGGGTGCCAGGTTCCGGTTTCGCCACTTCCATTGTCTCAACGGCAGTGTAGGCGGTGGTGAGCTTTTCCTTCTCTTTGCCCTGAATGACGAATCCTCTTACCTGCAATCGAAGGGAGGGGTCCTGACTGTCTACGAGTACCAAGACCGTGACACTCTGACCGGCCTCCTGATTCGTCACCGAGACACGCGTGATCCGGGCCGCGTGGGATACCGAGGGTATGGCAAGGAAAACAAGCAATAACCGCAACATAAGTGACCTCGAACGGGGTAAAGAGTTTTGTTAAGTGGGCGGAATCTCGCACAAATATCGCGCTGAGTCAATGTGGTCTGCTTGTTCAGAGCCGGCACCAATTATTCAGCGAGGGGAGCGAAACTTCTCTTCTACCCTCATCTGTCGTTGGCAATATTTGCCGTCGACAAATGAAGTGCGGAGAGGGATTGGCTTCCTCGGGATTCGATGCGTTGTGCTAGTAGTTTTTGAATGGAAAAGGAGTTCACATGAAATATTTGTTGATCGCACTTGCGTCGTTTTTACTTCCACTCGTATTGAAGGCCGCGCCGGAGCTCGAGGCTCCCCCCAGGGTTAGTTGCGAGCTTTCGTGGGATTCGAAAGGTTCTGACGGATTCACTTCTGAACGGGCGCAGTCTGTTTCTGTTAACGTAAAGCCAAAGGGAGAATCTCGCCTAAAAGGATTTTCCCTCAATGCAAATCTATATCCAAGCGGACCTGCCGATGGGCGGGTTTCTTGGTATGAGCTCGGAATCAGTCTCCAACATGGTGTTCACCGGGCGTATCGTTCCGACGTCACGACGAATAGCCGTCGCCAATCTCTTATCCTGGTCGCGGGTCCCGAACGGGCTATCGCCAAATGCGATATTACTCCGTAGCCACGGAGTAATATGCGGCCTATTTCGAAGTGCCTCGTCCTAACGATACTTCTTTTGCTTGCTGGGCTTTTTTCTACCGCAGGATCGGCTGATCCAGATCCTGCTCATTTGTTCCGATCGGGACAGCAATCTGCGCTACAGGCCAGGGACTAGCGACACGAATGGGTAGGTGTCAACGACTCGTCCCTCAGGGAGTCCCGGCATAATTGAATACGCCGTGGCGGTACTCTTCTTCTAATCCCACGCTCAATCTCTTGCCTCCGGTATATTCGAGAATACTGCCGAAATGCGTGTTGTTGTCGGGAAGAGTGACGGTGAGTCCTTGAATAATGAACCCCATCGCATAGGCGGCGGCATTGGTGGGCGCTTCGATAATCCGTTTTAGATTGTTACCGCTAGCCAAAGAAATCGTGACACCAGTGAATACTGCTTGCTGTCGGCCCAGAAATATCCCCAAGGCATTAACTGCCCCGTCGCCAGGCTGCTGGCCTCGCGGTCCTTCAATATGGGTCTGGTTGTATTTGCAGAAGCTGCACATATTCACGATGGCCGTATCGGTAAAGTCCATAATCTGAAGACCCGAGAGCAAATTGCCCTCTCCCCAGATCTCAAGCCCGCGCCTTACGCGCGTGATCGCGATGTCGTAGTAGTTTCCCACATTGCCTTTGATCTTTAGTCCAGTCCCATTCGGTAGATCGCGTAGCCAAAGCGAGCGCAGAACTCCGAAGGTGCCATGGGGATATTCTCGGAAGCCGAGCTTTATGAGAGCTTTCACGGGAGAGTTCGGATCTATCGGGCCCTTGACCTGGAAGTCGTGAAGGCTAATCTTCGCCGCGTTCCCATAGTTTCCATCGTTTGAATCATCTGTAATCAGGCTTTCCTGGGTAGCACCAGAAAGCCCGCGTAGAATCGTTTGATCAGTGGAGCCGTCTCCGTAGAGCGTCATGTACGGGGTTAGTACGATTTGGCTAATAAAATAGGTACCAGACGGTATGTAAACCGACCGCGCACCTTCGATGTCAGCGGCAATCACTGCGGCTTGAATCCGTTGGGTGTCATCGATCTGGGGAGCCGCGAGATTTATCGGACGAGCGCCAAGCGCTCCGAACCAACGAACATTGATAGGACCCGAGTAATTTCTCTTCCAAACCAGACCTGCGTCTAGCTTAGTAGCTACCACGGTCCCACGATTAATTTTTCGCGGCCCCATTGGTAAGAGGACGAAACGTCCCTCTCCTCCGTCGCCCGGCGAGAAGTATCCTAAAACTTCGGCAAACGCTGGTAGTGGTCCTGCCACATACCAGTTTTCGAGTTCTGCAATGTTGTTTACAACGATAGCGCTTGCGGTTCCTTGAAATCCGGGCAGACCCATCGGACCTTGGGGACCCATTGGCCCTGCTGGTCCAGGGGTGCCTGGAAGGCCGGAGGGCCCAGTGGCTCCAGGGGATCCTTGCGAGCTGGTGGGCGAGTTGCCTATATTCGGATTTTCACCCGGGTTTCCGCCGATTCCTGACGTGGCTATTTTTTCGCTGCGATTGCAGCCCATCAAAATAAAAGAAGCCAGACAAAAGAACATCCAAGATTTCGAGGAAGTTGGTGCCTCGAATGATTTTTTTTCAATCATCTTCTAACTCCATGAAAGTGGATGTCATTTGGGCCAAGACGATCCACTGCGACTTCGCTATCCAAAAATGAAAAAAATTGTGGGCCGGCCTCCAGAGCGGAGGCTGGCCCACGACTCTCTCGCCTAGTAAAGGAAGCTCGCAATGTAGTGGTGTTTATCGAGCATTCGTACTCCGCCGCCGAGTAAGGCCTTCCCAATTTTTCGAGTGACTGAGAACGAGACGTCTTTATATCCGTTGACTTGGTCACAGGATTTCATTGTCCCGGTGATGTTCACCGAGATTCCCTCTGCGACCTTCAACCGCAGGCCGTCGGCATAGGCGTAGGTGCGGGTGGAAATACGTACGTTATTTCCCTCTTGGGAGTTTGTATCGACGAAACCTGTACGCTTCTCGGTGTAAAGATTGCGACGATACTCGAGCAGTTGACCGTCGGAGCGGGAAAGTAGGACATCCCACTGGCGGCACTCTTTCGCGATTCCGTCTGAGCCCCAGTAGAGATCGACCATCAAATCACCGTTCGCGAACGCGCTACGAAACTGGATTGGAGTTCCATCTATTTTTCCCATGGCAGCCCTGGCCGCCGCCAAGGTGAGGGGTTCACTCGATTCAGAATTGTCGACGTTAATTTTTCCGCAGCCAGAGATCAACGCGATCGAGGCCATGGCGAAAATGAGATATTTCATTCGCTTCTCCTGTTAAGTGCTGCGAAGAATCCCTGGCGAACTTACGCCAGTTCTTTATCGAGCATGTGGACGCAACTGAGTTCAGGGACTAATAGACACAGTTCCGAGTCATCCGTTGTCTTTCTCAAAATTCATGTCAATCAAGCCATGGGGATTCGCGGTCAATTCGGCTCATTCTTAAGTTTTGTGCAAGTAGTTAAATTGCCTATTGCCTACTAAGTATAAGTAATTAAATGTAAATATGTTACGGTCTCGCGCCGCATCCTTCTTTGGCCGATAAGCCTAGAGGGAGGGGGTACCGGTGGGTCCAACGACCACAAAACTGGTCCAACGAGTGCGGGAAGGGGACAAGCAAGCTGTGGCGGATTTAATGGCGGCCCTGTACGACCAACTCCGCTCCGTAGCTCGTAGGCAGATGTCCGTCCGACCGCCCGGAGGTACCCTCACGCCCACGGGCCTGGTGAACGAGGCGTTCCTAAAACTTCAGGAAGCAGGAACTCTGGCTCCCAACGATCGCGATCATTTTTTTGCCATCGCGGCGCAGTCCATGCGCTGGATATTGAACGAACGGATGGACGCCAAGCGATCCGCGAAACGAGGCGGCCGTTTTCGAATTACTGTGGTCACCGATATTCGAAGTTTGACTTCCGAAAATACGGCCCAGGAGATTGAACGGCTGACCCGAGCGCTCGCCCATTTAGAAAAACAAGACAAGAGAGTCGCCAGGGTGGTGGAGCTGCGTTTTCTAGGTGGTTACTCGAACGAAGAGGTGGCGACCGTCCTAAGTATTTCCCTTGCGACCGTTAAAAGAGATTGGACCTTCGCAAAAACCTGGCTCCTTAAGGAACTTGCCAAGTAAATGTCGTTCTCCAACCCAAAAACTATCGCGGCCGCCGATTGGGATCTGATGCGTAGCCTTTTCGAGCAGTGCCTAGAGCTGCCGAATCCTTCTCGCGAGCCCTTCTTGAAAAAGCGCCTCCCTGATCGTGAGGACTTGGTAAAAGACGTCTTGGCGTTGCTGGACGCAGAACAACACGCAAAAGAAGTGGGTTCCACGTTCTTCTCGACGTCACCTTCTGCCCCCGCCGTTAACCTAGCTCCCGGAACTCGAATCGGCCAATACGAGGTGCTGGAAAAAATTGGGGAAGGCGGAATGGCGGTCGTTTACCGGGGCCGAAGAAGAGGCGCTAACGGTTTCACCAAGGATGTGGCGCTCAAACAAATTCTTCCCGCGCGAGCGCTTTCCTCCAAAGTTTCACGCATGTTCGAGGAGGAGGCTAAGCTCTGCAGCGCGATAAATCACCCAAACATCGTTCAGATTCACGACTTCGTTCAAAGTGATAACAGCTTCTTCATCGTCATGGAGTTTCTAAACGGGCACAGTGTAAACAAGATTTTCGAAATGGCGCGTGAAAGGCGGATTGCGATCCCTCCGCAGTTTTCTTTGTTCGTAATCAAGGAGGCATGCAGCGGTTTACGCTACGCCCATATTCTAAAGGATCCCGAGACCGGGCAACCATTAAGGATCATTCATCGAGATATTTCTCCGATGAATATTATGGTCACCAGCGAAGGCCGCGCCAAGCTCATCGATTTCGGAATCACAAAGTTTCGAGAAGAAGCATCTATCACGCATACGGGCGATATTGTCGGAAACGTGCCTTACATGTCTCCCGAGCAGGCGTCGGGAGAACCTCTCGGGCAAAGAAGCGATCTTTACTCCTTGGGAGTCGTGCTCTACGAGCTACTGGCGGGTCAGCGGCTCTATCGAAGAGGGAACCTATTCGAAATACTGCGCAGTGTTTCCAGGGGAGACCTACCCCTTCGGGCATTAGAGAGTTTAGAAACGTACGAGGAAATCACAGAGATTTTGCGTCGGTGCCTTACGAAGAACCCCGGTGGGCGCTATGCATCGGCAGCGGAGCTGTACCTCGATCTTTCCCACTGCATTGATACCTACTGGCCCGAAACTTCCGAAGCGCAGATTGCATTCTGGATGAGGCGTCTGTTTGATCTAAATAGCGGGCGATTTGCTCTCCCTGCGGCGCGACCCCAAAAGAAAATGGAGAAAGCTCGCAATTTGAAGTCACTGGTAGGAGGAGCAATCTTTATTGTCCTGCTTGTAGCTATTATCGCGCGCTTTCCGCGTCTGAATTCGAAAGCGGTTATTCCTCCTCCTACTCCAAGCTTCGTGACTCCTCCCAATATTCATCAAGGTGCCTCACTTCCGCAGGGCAAACAATGTATTGCCCACGTGGAGTCGAATCCCTCGGGGGCTATTGTGAGCTTACAGGGAAATCGTATCGGCAAGACGCCTCTCGCTATAACGCTTGAGTGCAAACGGGTTTTTCACGTTCGCTTGGACTTACCCGGCTACTCCTCCTTCGACGAAGAGATCTCCGTCGTAGGTGCCGCGAGTCGGCTTAGCCATCGTTTCCTGGATAAATCCGGAGGGCAGCGATGAAATTCCTGCTCTTCATTCTTCTGGTGACCTGCAAGCTTAGTCGTGCCGCTTCCGCGGAAGAAATGGTGTCGGATGTTGTTTCCGTTGAAGACGGTTCCTCGATGGTTATCTCGCAACCAAAAGGGCAACCTTTTAAGGTCGGTGACCAGGTCTGTGTTTCGAGGACCGTGGACGGTAATTCCTGTGGCAAAATTACTGCTATCACCGATGATAATGCAACGATACAATTCACTACCGAAGTTGTCGGGATTACAATTGTCGAAAACAAATCTGTTGGCGCGGTTTCGGGTTATTCTACGCCGGGAGAGAAAATAAAAGTATCGACACAGAGACAATCAAAAATTCCAGCGCCCGCACCCGAAAGACCAAGAATAAAAAAAATGGGAGTCAAAAAAACTGCAGAGGCTCCTTCCCCGTCACCTACTCTAGTACCTATGCCCGCGACAACACCCTCCGTGATTTCGACTTCAAGTCCCAGGCTGAGTCCAACAGCTAGTCCGACTCCGACCCCTAGTCCAAATGCAGCTATTGCTTCAGTTACTCCAGGGGAAAGCGCAAATCCTTCCCCTGTCTATCGTGGGCCCCAACCGCAACCGCGATTGGAAAAGCAAGAGGGTACGCGGACGATTCAATTTTCCTTCCATGTTGGGTTGGGACAAGATCTCTATGAGGAAACGAATCACCCCGATTATTTCGCGAGCCAATTGCATGTGGACGTTGCTGCACGACGCTCACTCATCGGCAATTTGACGTTTCAGTTTTCAGCGGCGTTTTCCGCGCTCGCCATTTCAAAATCGACCGAAGAAACAGCACGGTTCATTGTTGCCCACCCCGAAGTCGCTTACTCACTTTCGGAACGGTCATCTGATCAACGGCTTGAGCTTGGTTTAGGTTTGCGCTATCGGACTATGTTTGTAGATGCCGATACATTTGGCCTAAGAAACGTCACGGGTTTGTCCGTCTCGGTCTCTGGAGAAACAAAGGTTTCGTCGAAGGTCACTCTGCGAGCGATGCTTTTCGGCGCACCGACTCTTGAAACGTCACCTTTTTCGTTTGCAAACCGCGAACTCGGGGCGACCTTGGAGTGGCATTACAAATCTACAGAAGAGTCGTCTGCGTTGAGTGTGATCGCCGGGTTTTTCCATCTCGCTCACCAGCGAGGAGGAGTAAGATCCTCTACTCGTCAAATCCAGTTGGGGGTCGGTCTTGCTTGGTGAACGGACATTTTGCGTGATTTTTCTGACGATCTGCCTGTGCGGCTGCTCACGGTACAACAATCCATGCACCGAGGCACCCGGAGGCCTTCTGAGCTTGTGGGGTGGTGATTCCATTTCTTCGACTCAACTGGATGACGATATAGGGAATGATCCTGCGGTGCTTACGGCGACTCCTGAAATGGTGCAGGGACAAGTTGGCATGGCTATTTCCTTAAACGGCCTCGTAAGTGCTAGTGTTTCCGATACTGGAACTTTTCAATTCACGGATCAAATTACCGTCGCAGGTTGGGTAAAGAGCAATGTCTCGCACCGCTTTACCTCAAAGCAAACGATTCTCGCCAAGTGGGCGCCCAAGACTTCCTTCAGCACTTTTGGTGCTTATGACGCAAGTGGAACCGAAGGACAGGACAATCGAGGGTTCATCGGAGTCGGATTCGATGGAAGGTATGCCTACTTTATTCCTTCAGTGCAGTCTCCGGATGAAGAACGTTTTTTACGCTACGACACTCAAAAACCGTTCACCGATGCTTCAAGCTGGCAATCTTACGACTCCGGAACAGTCGGGGGACTAACGACTGGCGGGTACACCGGTTCGGTATTTGACGGACGCTACCTTTACTTCGTGCCGTTTCGGAAAGGCGCTGCCACTTATCACGGCCGTGTGCTTCGTCTAGATACCACTGCGGATTTTAAAGAGAGCAGCGCCTGGGCAAACTACGACGCGGGTGCGACGGACGGCCTGACCACAAAGGGCTTTTATGGGGGGATTTATGACGGAAGGTACGTTTACTTCATCCCTAACGACGACGGAACAGTGGCGCGCACGGGACGTTTTTTACGCTACGACACTCAAGGCGACTTCTCCATGGAATCTAGCTGGGATGCCTATGATGCAGGATCCACCGATGGCCTCGCCACCAAGGGATATGCCGGAGGAGCATTCGATGGTAGATACCTGTATTTTGCGCCGTTCTATTCAAGCAGCGCATTCCACGGACGTATTTTGCGTTACGACACCCAAGGCTCCTTTACCTCGAATGGCGCATGGTCGGCTTACGACGCAAGCTCGACGGATTCTCTTTTGGCGGTCGGTTATTCCGCGGCCACCTTCGACGGGCGATATGTGTATTTTGTTCCATCAACGATGGCGACCGACGTGCACGGTGTGGTTTTGCGCTTTGATACTCACGGCGACTTCGCTTCCTCGCAAAGCTGGGCCGCCTACGATGCGGGCGCTACCGATTCGCTTGAGACGAGAGGATACTCCGGTGGGCTTTTTGACGGACGATATGTTAATTTCATCCCCCGAGTGAACTTTGGAAATTTTGGGCACGGCAGATTTCTGCGCTACGATACCACTCAAGACTTCAAGGTCAGCACGAGCTGGAAAGGAACGGATGCCTCTACCACGGATGGGTTGAGTACCATCGGCATGGTCGGTGGGGCTTCCGATGGACGCTACCTCTACTTCGCACCCAGACACGAGACACTATTGGCTCACCACGGGCGTGTCTTGCGGTACGACACCCTCGGATCCGACGCGACCTTCGCTCTGGAATACACTGGCATTGAGAGCGAAAGTGGGTTTTCGAGTGCGGCTCCAGGAGCGCAGTTTCGAGTGAATACTTCAAATGGTCTTCTCTCCGCGACCCATCACCGATCACTTTCCGAAGGCTGGCATTTTCTTGTTGGTACCTATGACGGAACGATCGTAAGACTTTACGTCGATGGCGAGCTTGTCGCAACGAGAGAGGGAACGGGATTACTTGTAAATAACTCCGTTCCAATTACCATCGGAAATATTAAAGACGGTGCCTCCATTCTCAATGGAGCTCTCGACGAAATAATGATCTTCAATCAAGTGGTTTCCGCCAAGGATGTCTCGCGGATCCACCAGGCTGGACCCTTAGGGGTATGCAAGGAAAAAAGAATTGAGGCTTTTCCCATGCTCACCATCTTATTTGAATTGGGAAAGCGGATTTGGCTATATTTTTTCTAAGTCGCCCCATCATTTCTCCTACGATTTTCGCGACATTTTCTCTTTGGGGGCCTCTACGGTGGTCGAATAGATTGCGGTGCGGGCTGGTTACTCGGATTGGTTGTACCACCACATGTTCGGGAGCAAATGGTGTCCCGCTTTTCTCCGTGAATTTCAAAGTCATCACCACGGATTTCAGCGTGATACCGGTCATTCAAAACATCGGGCAGTTTTTCGGTGGGCAAAACTAAACATCCCTCACCATATAGTCGATAAACATTTTCCTTCCATGGACTGAGGTCGATCTGCCAAGGTTTTTCCGGATGGTCATTGATCCCCTATGGGATTACCCGCCTGGTCTCCATCCTCGAAGAATTACTCCGGTGCCTTCGATCCGATCGTTAGGGTTCGCGGCCTGGGCGTCCTGTATCGTTCTGTACCATTTTCCCTCGAGCACATATCCATACGGGTTAACGCCGGGTTCCCTAGTTCGAGTATTTCGGGAGGGAGAATTTTGATAGGTTTGGGTGGCTCTTGGAGTGGAGTTAGCCGCGTAGGTAGACGTTGATTGGGAAGTGTTTCGTGAAGCGGACCTAATTGTGTCTACAATGAATTTGTCTTGGGAAGCCACTGCTTCATCCAATGCATTCATTCGCTTGTTAAATTTGGACGCCGTTGTATCATTTACAGTCGACAAACGTTCTATTTCTAGTGCAATTGCTTGTGCTTCCTTTTCAAATGCAATGAGCTTTTGTCCTTCTGTTTTTCGCAGGGTATTTATCCGCTGTCGGAAATTGGAGTCAGTGCCAGAAAGTTCGATTGAGTAGAGTGTTCGAAAGAGCAGGTCGAATTTCAAGGCAAGTTGTTTGGCTCTGATCGCGGATCGAGAAGTGTCGAATCCAACTGCAGAACTCGTGGGCGACTGGTCTTCGCCGGCCGCCAACATGGGAGCGGAGTTCTGCGACGGCCCCTGTAGCTCTGGGAAGAAATTCTTCGGGAAAAGTCGCACGTGCCGCAAAAGACCATTTTCGGAGGGATCCTTCACGAGAGTTTCCAATAACTCTGATGACACTTCCCTATTCGATTCTTCCTCCCCGGGAGCGAGAAAACGCCAGTTGTACACGCGAGCAACCTTGGATTCTAAGGGCCGAGAGGCGGGATTATTTTTGTAGTAGCCGATAAACCCTCCACACCCACCGTAAACGATATTGCTACCTTCAAATCCTTTCATGTCAGACGACTTCTCGTGTGTGTTTCTTATCCATCCCCAATCCCCCGGGATCCAATTGCGAGGATCGACCCCGTGAACCTTTTTCAGGTATTTATCTTCTACGTCATTTACGGGCTCATTCCCCATGAGCCGGCGCATGGCCGCTACTTTAATTGGTGTCTGACACTTGCGCATGAAGTGATCGATCGGGCCTTGAGCCTCGATAGCATCCACCGCTTTTGTGCAGCCCAATTTGTAATTATCGTCTCCGAGAAACATATCCAAAACCGCGTCCTCGGCTTTGGTGCCAGGCTTAACCGTCCAATCCAATACGCTTTCATTCCATAGCTTGGTATTCTTAACTACTTTGCGATATTCTGCGAACTCCCATTCGGCGGTTTTCCCCCATCTCACGGTATTTTGCCGTATCTCTATGTGTTCATTTAGGGCTGCCACCGAGCAAAAGGCGTTTTCAAATTCCGAAGTTCTCCCATGTTGCATCATCGCTAGAAGGATTTCCTTCTTGGAAGGAATTCGAATTCGAACATTTCCACTCTCTCCCTTGTAGGTTTCACTTAACGATACGATGCCGTATTTTTCTCGTTCACAGAGATCTAGGGTGCCGGTGTCGTGTTTGGGCGTGTTCAGGGCGACATTTAGTCCGCCACTGAGCGAATCTAAGGAGTACCAGCTTTTGTCGATTCCATTTTCGGAGAAGTAGCTCGGTAATTCCCTTAAAAGAGCCTCTTTGGCGTCGGTGGGGCAATTCGAGAATAAGATTCCCCCGTCCGTTCCTGTTGCAACAGGAGAAGGAGTTTCGCTTCTTGACGCTGGAGGCGGTGAAGCCGCGTGATTTCGAGGGCGGCCAAGTGTCGGCGCACAAAGAAAACACAGAAAAAAACAAAAACCCGCGCGTGCTCCACCAAGAGCATTCAACATAGGACCTACAATTGGACGGGATGGTGAGCGCGGAAGAGAGCTCCATCCGGTTTACTCTCTCGTAGATTTTGATTAGCAAAGGAAGGGCCAGTTAGCCAGGCACCGCATACTGTTCGTGTGCTGTCGAATCTATATCAGGGGGAGATTTTATGTGAGTTTTATATACACAAAGGAATGCTGTTCCTATCTTTTCAGGCTAGGGAGAGTTTCGAGATGGCCTCCGTGAGAATCACTTCGTCTCGGATGAGCTGTCCAAATTCCCGAATGGCCGCGAGATTTCCTACGAGTAGAAATGGTTTCAGGTGAGATAGATACTGCTTCCGCGGACTCTCG
Organism: Pseudobdellovibrionaceae bacterium; assembly: GCA_023250715.1. Lineage (GTDB taxonomy): Bacteria > Bdellovibrionota > FAC87 > UBA2466 > UBA2466 > JAHFAF01. The sequence goes on from JAHFAF010000008.1 coordinate 34,863, forward strand.
GTATACAGCTAACCTAGAGCTGTGCGTGTTTTACACCTCTCCCTGATTCTAAGTCTCCTCTTGAATGCTCCTGCGCACGCGTTCAATTGCCGAGCGATTTACGAAAAGGCAAATCCAATTTTGCGGGGCACGGGGTTTATCGCTGGAGGTGTTTTTTATGGGCCGGTCACTCTACCGGCTAAAATGGCGCACGATATTTATAAGCTTTGGCGAGAACGAGGTGCACGGCAAGATTACCTAAGGGCTCCTTTCACACGGCTATCCGAAGACCGCTGGCAAGCCGGGATTTTTGCTTTTTTGAAACTTCTTCAGCTCACCACAGGTTTAACCTTCAATCAGTATCAAGTCGCGACGAGTGATTTCGAGAAGGATGACGAGGATAAAAAAAATCTTCGCGTCATCATCGATGCTTTCTCTGACGATGATCCCTTATACTCCGGTGCTGGGGCTTTCGTTTACAACTTGCGCTACTCGAAAAAGAAGAATGCCTTTCTTCTGAGGCCGAAAAGTATGAAAGAGCTTGTGGATGGGCTCAAGGAAATCGCTCAAAAGGAGGGGCGACCCATCACGCATCTCGATTACTACGGCCACGGCCTGCCGGGGACCATCCTTCTCGATAAGGGAACGATGTTCGCAGGTCATTCCCATTCCATTCTCGAAACGCCGGATGGAACTCTGGAAGTGAAGGACTATTACGACGGAATGGATCAATTGGTGAGCACGTTTGCAATCGACGCGAAGATTCGATTTAATTCCTGCTTCGGAATAAACGGCACGAACGGTCGTGAAATTATGACCAAATTTGGATCCGCGGCGCTGGGTGAGAGCGGGGGAACCCTCTATGCTTCGAAGGTGCAGATACTTCCGAATCTTGTCGAATTGCTTTCCCTAAAATTTGGAGGTTCAGAGCCACCAGCATGGCTTCGAACCTATGGAGATCAGCTATCGGCATACAATGGAGGGCTCACTCTCCTCTCGGGCCTTCAAATGCGGTGGCACGGCCTGAGTGATGAGGGGCCATTTCATGTAAATACCACCGATCGAATCCGAGTGGAGAGTTCACGTCCTGAGCAGACCGAGGTGAGTAAGAGGATGAAAGCTGCTTTTACGGAATCGCTGTTGTCGAACCTGAAGAGTCAATTGGAGGGCAGGCGATCGAGTGTTGAACGCCCTTGGGCGGTTATGGATCAAGTGGGAAGGGGGGAAACGTACTATCCGGTTTCTACTTTAAAGAAAAAGTTCGTAGGCGATAGCGAGAAAATTCGAAAGATCCAAGAAGAGGCGCAAAAATTTTCACAACTACGTTTCACCCATGAAAAAGAGGGCTCGGAAGAGTCCCTTACGGTGGAATATGTTCTTCATAGCGTCGACGAGCGAGAACGACTCATTTCCCGCGGCAGAACTCTCTCTGCTGAGGGGCGTGCGGAGGTGGATAAAATTATCCAGCAATCCTTGGATTCACTGCAAAAGGCCGAAACAGAGGGAGGAATCACTCACAGCGTTGCGTCCCAGCAACGCAATTATATTCACGATCTCTCGGAACAAGCGAAGACGCTTATTAAGGAAAAAGAAGAATTACACTCCACTGTCCCCAATGAAATCTCGGATGTTAGAAACCGGCTCCGGAGGGAATCGGAGCGCGTCTTGCACGAGCGGGCTCAGGAATATACTGGACTGCCGGCCGGACAGATCTGGGTGCTTAATGGTCGAGCCGTCACGATACAGTCGGGAACTAAGGAAGAACTCGATGCAAAGAAAACGGCGCTTCTTACACGTTTCCCTACTTTCCATGCACACATTGAAAGCGGAAACCTTTGGGTAGAACTGTATCCTCCTAAGGTCATCGCCCAAGGGATTCAGAAGGAGCTTGCAGCCTTAGAGAGGAAGGCAAAGCTAGAGGAAGAGGTCCTTTACGCAAAAGAGTTAGGACAACTCCAGGAACTGCAAAAGCGGGGAGCGATATCTGGAGAGGTTTACGGATCAGCTCAAGAAAACCTCCAGCTCGAAAGGAAGCGCTCTATTGAAGGCTACTTTGATCGCTTTCTCAGAGGGGAATAACGGCCCGTTAAAAGGATCTTCGGGCGGGTGACTGGCCCAACTTTTCTCGGGTGAGAATAAGTCCGTGGGTTAAGTCGTAGGGGGAGAGGCCTAAGGTTACTTTATCTCCGACAAGAACACGGATGTGGTAACGGCGAAGTCTTCCAGAAAGTTTTGCAGTGATAACTCGGCCGTCGCCGAGTTTTACGGAAAAATGGCTGCCGGAATTTGCTTCGGTAATTACGCCATCGATTTTTAAAAGATCCTCTCGGCTCATTTTCAGATGCTCCTTACAAATTTTTACGGGCCGCCCAAGAGTTTGGGGGCCCGCAAAAACTCTCTAAATTGTTCTAGTAACGGCCGCCGTCTCGCTGTCCGCCGAAACCGCCACGACTGCCTCGACTTCCGAAGCTATCTCGCTGAGAGCTTCCAAAATCTCGCGAGCCCTCAGTCTTGGGCCGTGCCTCATTTACCGTGAGGGCGCGTCCTTCTACTTCTCTTCCATTCAGACTGGAAATAGCCTTTTGAGCTTCTTCATCGGTGGACATTTCCACGAATCCAAAACCTTTTGACCGACCGGTATCGCGATCGGTAATGAGTCGACACGAGTCGACCGTGCCATGCTGGCTGAACAGTTCGTTAATTGAGCTTTCCGTAGCGGAAAAGGCGAGATTGCCTACGTATATTTTTTTTCCCACAAGAGACCTCCTTATTAAGGTGAGTGGTGCCAAAATCAGAAAAACGGTGAGCACCTTGCCCAGAGGTCTTCTTAATCGACCGCTTATCATAGCCCGTTTTTCCCTCAATTGCTCTCTAATAGATGGAAAAGGGGGAGTAATTCTGCGTTAAGTCAATGAATGTATGCGAGAAGATAGAGACACCTAATATCGGGCGGAGAAGAGCTATTCGATAGTAATGCACTAACTGATGTGACACTATGGGCGCGTTCCTCCTCGCGTGTATCGGAGACAGATGACCCCGTCCTATTTTTTCGCGTGTATTGCGGTTTTCGTTTCCGCCTACACTTTGAACGTGATTTACGTTTCTGTCTTTTATCACCGCGCTTTTACCCACCGAGCGATTCAACTACATCCGTGGTTGGAGTTTTTCGTGATTCACACTGGAAGTTGGGTGACTGGCTTGGATCCCAAAGGATGGGCCTGCATGCACCGGCTTCATCACCAGTACTCGGATACTCCGATGGATCCGCATAGTCCTACCATTAATGGAATTTGGAGTGTCCTTCCACGGCAGCTGTATTCCTATAAAAAGACTCTTGCGGCACTCATTTTAAAGAGAAAATCCTACCTTTCAGTCGTTTCGGATATTGATTTTCCCGTGAATTGGCTCAACAAAAAACACCTTTGGACAATTCCTTATCTTTTGCAGGCGGCGATAGCCATTACGCTGGGAATTACTTTCGATGCGTGGCTCCTCGCTGCCTGTTATTGGATCGGAATGATGAGCCATCCCATTCAGGGATGGATGGTCAATGCGCTCGCGCATCGTTACGGTTATCGAAATTTCAATACCCCCGATAACTCGAAAAATAACTCCGCTGTCGCCTGGCTTGTTTTTGGTGAAGGCTATCAGAACAACCATCACCACCTTCCGAGTTCAGCAAAGTTTTCCGCGCGGCCCAGCGAGGTGGATCTGGGCTATTTGATTTGTCGGATTTTTTCAATTTTTGGGCTTCTAAGCTTCAGCCACCCAGTGCCTACCTCAGATGAGTGGTTACCCAAATCGCCGCAAGTGCTCCAATAAGGCCCAGTAGTCCTGCGATCCAACCTACCTTGGTAAGCATCGTGGAATATACAGTGCTGTCTAAGAGTTTCACCGGCATATATCATTCAGCGCTTCTTCGATCTGTGTGTAGCGAAAGGGAAAGCCGACCTCGGAAGCCCGTTTAGGGATCACTTTGCTTCCCTCCAAAACCATCTGAGACATTTCTCCGAGAACAATTCTCAGGGCGAGGCTGGGCGCGGGAAGCAGTGCGGGGCGGTGCAAGGCTTGTCCGAGAGCTTTAGAAAACTCCGCATTCGTCACCGGGGTAGGAGCGACTCCATTTAAGGCCCCTTTCACTCCGCCTTCTTTTGCGGAAAATAGAAAGAGGGCGATTAAATCGTCGATATGAATCCAGCTCATCCATTGCTTTCCGCCTCCGATGGGTCCCCCAAGCCCCAACCTAAAGAGAGGGAGCATTTGTTTTAGGGCTCCGCCGCCCAGCCCTAGTACGATTCCGATCCGGATTTTCACGATGCGAAGGCCAGGCAGGTTCGCCCGATCGAGCTCCTCTTCCCATTCCCGGCAGACATCGGCGAGAAATCCAGTCCCCGCACGTGTGCTTTCATCGACAATTTCGTTTCCATGTTCTCCGTAAAATCCGATAGCGGAAGCAGAGACCAGGGTGCGGGGTTTGTTATCCAGCTTTCTCATTCCTTCAATGAGGTTCCTGGTTCCCAGAATTCTAGAGTCATGGATTCTTTTTTTCTGGGATGGGCTCCAGCGCTTTTCGGCAATGCTCTCTCCGGCAAGATTGAACACAACTTCCACTTCGCTCAAAGCCTCGCTCGGAGGAAGTTCTCCTTCTGGGTTCCAGGGGAAAGCAGTGACACCGGTCTGAAAGACTTTGCGAGCCTGCTCCGGGTTTCTCGTAAGAATTTGGACGGTATGCCCATCGGCAACGAGTGTGCGCGTAAGTTTATTCCCGATGAATCCAGTAGCACCAGTAACGAGGACTCTCATCCAAACATGGTACGGCATGCCTTCGTGAAGGTAAAATGGTCAGGCGCTTCCCTAGTGGGGAAGCGCCTCCCGAACTCGAGTTTAGCCTCTAGGATCGATAGGATCGTCGAATCGTACTTTCACCATTTTGTTAATGGCTTGGCCGTTGATCGAACGAACATGGAGAAAATGGGACCCTGGCTGAGAAACATTGAGAGTCACTTCTTTTTCAAAGGGAACGTCCTCCGTCTTGCAGATGCACCGGTCGTTTTCACAGCGACGGATATCGACAATTGGAAGAGCTACGATGACATTTCCATAATAGCGCACTTGAATGTCTCTCCAGAAAAAACAGGTATTCGGAAAAGAGCCTTCGAGAACGAGCTTAGCACCCCCGAACCCGTCGGTTTGCACGCTGGCATCTCGAACCGGCGCATAGATGTAATCGTCGGGGCCAGGCCTCACCGCACGAACCACGGGAAGTTCTCCTAGAGTCCTTCCTGAAACGCCATCTTTGAGTGTGTAGGTACCCGCAGTCAGCACCCCAACATTCACTGTCTGGTGGAATGGGATAGGGAGCTGAGAGCATAGAAGGCCAGTACGATGATAGGCGGACTGCAAAAGCGTGATCGTCTTTGCCTCCTCATTCACTGTAGTGCCCGTAGCGCTGATGGTGAAACAGGTATCGGCGAACGCGCCTTCGATTCCGATTTGCACTCGATCGTTATCATCGAAGCCGACGGGAACAAAGCTTTTCGCAATTCCCACGCTTACGAGTTTCGGCTCGTCTGATGCCCAAGTACTGACGCTGATGACGCATGCTAACAGTAAAAAAATAGAATTTCGGATCATGATCTTTCTCCTTCGAAAAATTGTTTTTTGTAGAGCTTCTGAAAAATCCCCATGGGAACGCTCATTTCGTCTTGCAATGAGCGTTCCAGTTGACGAGGAGGGGATTTCAAGGGGGCGATAGCTGAAAAGCGGGACTATCTGTCGTGGTTTGAGCAGCCATGTCCCGTGCAGTGGTGTCCCTCTTTCGGCGGGTGCTCCTGAATCGCTGCGCGTAATATTTTCAGGGCATCGATCGTCGTGAAAATTCCTACCAGCTCGGATTTAAGATTAGTCACGAGGACGCTTCCGATTTTTTCCTGAATCATATGATCCACCACGTCCTCGACGCGGGTGTCTGAAAGAATAATGTACGGATCGGCGACCATAATGTCGCTTACCTTCAATTGATCCGCCCATTTCGAAAGGGACGCCGCTTTAAGGGCTCTATCACTTACGATGCCCACCAAGCGCTCGCCAAATTGTACGGGAAGGTGGCGGATATTCCTTTCTCGCATCAACTGAACCGCTTGAGAAATAGGTGCGCCTGGCTCGATAACAAAAGGGGAGCGGGTCATGTAGTCTTCGACTTTGGCGTAGCTTTTCCTATGGGACATTTTTCCTCCAGTTCTATTTCGTGAAAATAACTGCAATGGGCGGGCCAAACGGGCTTTTTGTCATTGGTTGAGTCTCCCTGTCTCACCGTCTTCAATTTCGCTTCGCGATTTAGGCACAAAAGTGGGCAATCAAATCTGGCATGGCCGATGCAAATTAATAAAGACAGTTGGTAGGTAGAGCGGCAGGAAAGTTCGCTTTGGAGAGGCGAATGCCGCAAGTAAGTCTGAAGTTCTCCGGGAGAGGGAAGTCATCATGAGCACCGTAAAATGGCTAAAGATAAAACTAGATGAGGCTCATTCCCATTATGAAGAGAGTTGCCACAGGCAATCCATGACGGCTCGGGAGATGGCGAGGCAGGAACACACAAGCTGCCATCAAACCGCCAAGACCGTCGCCATCAAAGCGGATGGAAAGACTCTGCTCGTGGTGCTTCCCGCCTCCCGGAAAGTATCGTTAGAAAAATTGCGTAAAACCTTGCGCGCGAAATCGGCACGCTTGCTTAGTGAAGCAGAAATTCAATGTGAGTTTAGCGACTGTCAAATGGGCGCTATTCCCCCATTCCGGCATTGGAAGGGGGTGGATCTTCTGGCCGATTTGGAACTCGCCAAGGCGACGCCTGAATTTATATTTCCGGCTGGAAACAGAATGGAAGCGATCCATATGACTTATACAGAATGGAGGGACCTTGCGAACCCGAAGGAAGGGCAGTTTTCGGAGCCCTTCGGTTGGGAGAATTCAAAAGGTAAAGAGCCGTGGCGAGAAACTGAGAAGGCGATTCAAGAATTTGAGCAAGGACAAGGAGATTGAAGGTCAATAGACCGGTGGTTCGTGACAGATGTCGGTCAGGATCACATCGAGCCCATGGAGTAAGGTCTCCCGATTGGAGTAGGGCCCCGGCCTATAAGCCCGCGATTTTAGTCCAAGCTGGGAGAGTTCGGACACGCGCCAATCCTCACGATTAACTCCGTCCCAAAATTCAGCGGCATCTTCGGCGGTAAATCCAGATTTCGAGATCTCATCCTTGTGAAAGTGAAACTCACAAATGACATCCGTGTGCCCCTCGCTTCTCGGCCAGAGGGTGTGGGTCATGAGATAGTCCGGATGAAAACTTAAAAGAAGATTCGGGAAGACGAAGTAATAGTAAACCTTACGCCGCTCGGTCTCATCCAGGTCGGGCAAGATTGCGCGCTGACTTTGGCCACTCACCGTCATGGTTTTCACATCGGCGTTTAGGTCCATGCTGCCGCCGAGATAAAAGGGGGACGCCGGCTCATTATCGCCGCTCATATAATGAGAAAGTTTCTTCAGTGTGGGGTGAATGACGGGGCAATGCAGGCACTCGGAATAATTTTGAATGATAAGTTTCCAATTTGCTTTGATGCTGTAAAGGATTCTCTTTCCAAGACGAAGATCCTCTGCTTTCCACGCGCGAAATTTCTCCTGCATCGGTCCCAATTGATCCCTTAAAGGGGCCGCGTCCCCGGACAGATTCACAAAAATGTGCCCGTCCCAGGTATCGCAAAGAGCTTGCTGCAGCGGGTACTTTTCCAGGGAAAAACCGGCAAGATCATTCATGTGCGGGGCCGCTACCAAACGCCCGTCCAAACCGTAGGTCCAAGCATGGTAGGGGCATTGGATTCTCCCTGAAAAACTACCCTGGTGCTCGTCGCAAAGACGAGTTCCGCGGTGCCGGCAGACATTATAGAGAGAGCGAATCTTGCCGTCCTCTCCTCGGGTCATGATTAGGCTCTCGCCTGCGATTTCGGCCAAGAAATAACTTCCGGGCTTGGGGAGTTGGTCGGCGCGCCCCACGCACATCCATTTCTTTGCGAAAACCGCTTCGAGCTCCCGCTTAAAATATTCGGGGTCGATGTAATATTTTGCCGGCAGCGTAAGGTTTTCTTTCTGCATAAGCCGGATAAATAACTCAAATTCTCGCTATTGGCTAGCGGCCTGGGCGACAGTTTCAATGGCGATCGCAGTAAGCCCACTTGCGTAATCAAGGTCGATGAGCTCCAAGTTGTCCAACGTGTCATGATACCCGTCACGGTTCACGTCGTAGTTTTCCATGAAAAGCACTGCGGGAAACCCGCTATCGGCAAAGAGCTGAATATCGGTCTGGTAAAGAGAGCTTCTGAAGTGGCCGCCGGGACGAATTTCTCCCGAGTAGGGGACTAGAAGCGGGAGCTCTGGGAGCGGAAATTTATCAGGGGGGACACCCTTCGGGACCTGGTACCGCTTCCACCTGTTTTTTCGATTCAGCTTTTCATTCCACTTTTCACTGCTCAAAAGGTGATTCCACGTTTGGGTCACGCGATGGGCGCCGAAGGCGAGCCGAGCCGCCCGATCTCCACGGCCTGGGGCGATTTGAAATATTTTTGAAGAACTCTCCTTGCCCTCTTTATCTCGGTCGACGTCGTGGGCCACCATATCGAGGACGAAGACACCCGCGATCTTGGGGTTCTCCTTTCGGTCGGTAAGGCCTCTTTTTTCTATGAGTGCCTGGCAAAGAGCGCGCGTACCGAGACTGTCCGCGGGAAATTCTTCGCCTGTCAAATGCACGAGCCAGACATCTTTTTTAAGCGGGAGATCCTTCAGCACTCTCGCGGCTTCCATTAGGGTCGCCGTAGCGGAGTGGTTGTCGTCCGCGCCTTTCGCCGAATGGCGGTGGCCGACCAAATCTGAGAGCTTCCTTTTTTCGGCGAGACTATTGCCCTCGTAGATATCACCCATCTGAGCGGTGTCGTAGTGATCCCCCATCACGATCGCTTCCTCATGGGGCTTTCCGTCTTTCCCGTGAATGACGACAATTAAGTTGTGCTGCTTTTCTTTTAGTCCGTCCCACCAGGGAATGTCGAAATCAACTTTCCACTCAAAACTTTGGACGAAGGTGGGAAGCCTAAGCTCGTCTTCGTAATATCGTTTCAAGTAATCAAGAACGGCGGGCAAATCATTTTTCTTACAATGGGGATCAAGGCTCTGGGCATCTCCATCCGTTGCAGCACAATCCGTGTTGTTCTTTTGCGTGAAGGGCCCTTCCGTCAGGTCCACTAGTTTTTTCCAATAGCGGTGCCCGTACTCTGAGGTTGCTGTGTCGCGGAATGTGAGGGGAATAACTAACGGGGTCTTCTCCCCAGTCTTCACGGCCGAATCTAACTCATTAGAGACCTGTTGCGGCAAGGTCTCCCGCCACTTCCGAAACGTTTCCGATATTGGATTCAACAAAGCGTTTGCAAAATCCTCAGTCAGTTTTCCGTGGAGCCTCTCCGAAAAATCGAAAAGTTTTGTAGCATTCATCGCGGTCGTTTCGGGGTTCCCCTCGGGGTCGACAATCTTAGCTAGTTCTTCTTCGACCGAGGCATCGACCACCTCGACGGGAAACCAAAGATCTTTCTTAGCGAGAGTCAATCGCACGGAACCTAAGAGCTCGAAGTCGCTGTCCACCCCCTGCGGCGTGGTCCAAGCAACGAGAGGGCGGTACCAACGCAAATCGAACCCGTTAATCTGCGCGACGGGAAAATAATTTCGATAGTGGACACGCGAGGCTCCTCCGTCCTCTAGGATTTTGTTTTCCGCTTGCTTCAAGACGTCATGATTTGCTGCTGGCCCATCGAGTAGCCATTCCCCTTTCAAAGGTCCGGAGACTCCCCACATCTGCACATTTCGGCCAATGGGCTTTCCATAAATTCCCATCACGGAAGGGATTGCTCTAAAGATCAAATCTAGAGGATCGGTTCCGTTATCCCCGATGGTGCTATTTCCCATGCTGTTGTTGTCGGATTTGGAAAAGCGGTGGCGTCTTCGGGAAACATCTAAAGCTCGTAAACCGTAAAACCCCATACGCACCAGACTCTGACTGAATTGACTAAACTCGATCGCCAACGGCAATTGGCGCGCCTCTTCACTCACCATCTTGTTGAAAAGTGGCGCTTCGGAAAATATCAACGTCGAAGGATGAGGAATAGGATTAAGGCGATCCTCTCGGTAAGCTCTCTTCATGCTTTCGGGCCACTCGGAGTATGGGAGGAACGTGACGAGGTATTTAGTGGGGATGTCGCTCTTTACCAGTATTAGATCTCTCAAATCCGAAGGAATCCAATCCGGATGGTGGGTCAATATGCGCACTCCTAAGTTTTTCAGGGGGCAGTTTTTTTCTTCTGTTGCGCCGAATGCCTTATTTATGAGGCGACAAAGCCAGGGGGTGGCCGGTCCTGAAAAAGATCGGGTCCAGAAGATCTCTTCCCAATTGAGTTCACTCCCTCCATATACCGTCCAAAGAACCGTGTGTCCCAAGTCTTCTTGAGTTCGGGAGAGAATGAGAGGAGCAATCGAGACAATTGGGGTGTCGAGTTTCTTTGGGATGTTGGGCGGCCAGAACGCATTGCCTTCTAGGACGCTTGCTGGAATCCCCTTTAGCTTCGCGCTTCCAGGACGCTCGCCTTCGGAAAGCTGCCGCATATCTTGCAACCAATGCCGAGCAAGATGCCCAAGTCCCGGTCGCAAATGGCGCATCTCCTCATATAAACTCAAACCAAAGCGATCTCCTTCGGGATGACGCCGAATGAACTCCCGAAAATAGGGGGATTTTCTTAGCGTATCGGGGGTATCGAGAAACGTTTCATAAGGCCTCACTCCCATTTGAAGCGCTGGGGTGAACTCGGAATACCCATAGAGGAATGCGGTTTTCGGCGGCTCCCACCCTTTGCTCAAAACGGAGTCCCAGCTTGCCCCGTACCCGGTCCAGCAGATGAAAATTCCAATGAGGAGGGGAAAATTCGTCATGGTGTCAAAGTAGGGAATGCCCTCCTAGAAAGTCAACGCCAGTCCTGAGCAGGGACTTAATTCGGGCCCTCGGTCCGCAATGACAAGGATTTATCTGACCGGGAAATATTATGTTTTGTATCAGTGCAGCTATTACTGACGGGGGAGACCTCGACCAATCGATATGTTATAGACTCTAAAATGTGGAAGGCTTTACTCCTCATTCTTATTCTCTGTTCTTGCGCTGCGATGCAGACCAAGACGCTCATGTTCAGCGCGCAGCCATTTTCGAAAAATACTCGAGTTTTCCTTGTGGCTGGGGGCGAGGATAATGCCAATTTTGCTCAGGCTATACTCGATCAGAAAAGGATTTGGCTCTCTAGAGGGATTTCCGAAGATCAGATTAGCTGTTATTACGCTCTCCCATTGGCGAAACTCATTCGTTACGATCTAGGACAATATCGCGAGCTTACGGAAGCTCTCTACGCCTGCCATCCCGCAAACGCGGATCTCGTGCGATCCCATGTAAAGCAAGTGCTCGAACAAAATCCGGAATGGATCTATCTGTTCGTTTCCAGCCACGGGGTTCCGCCTCTTTCAATTCTTCGAAAACAGGCAAAAGACGAAAAAGAGCGGAAGCTCTTGGAGGATGTGTTCAAAGCCCTTCCGCTTCGCGAGCGATACCGCCTGGTTTTAGCGTCCCTGCCCGACGGCCATTCTTTTTCAGACTTGCATCTGGAGAAGGAAGCCGAAAAGAACAAGGTCTTACCAGAGACTCTTTCTTTTAGCCGTGGCCAGCTCTTTGAGACTCTAAAAGGACATGCGAAAACTCGGAAGGTGGTCGTGCTGCAAGGCTGTTATTCCGGAGGTTTCTTGGAGGGCCCCGGAGACGGAAAAACCTTAAAGGAAGTGCAAAATATTACCGTGATGACCGCATCGGATGAGCAACACACAAGCTTTGGTTGCAGTCCGCGCGGAGATAGGACTTTCTTCGATGAGTCCTTGAGCCGCTCCTTGGAGAAAAAGGAAATAGGCAGGCTCCCGTCCGAAGTGGACTGGCAATCCCTCTACAAAATCGTGGTTAAGCGAGTAGAAAAAAAGGAAGCTAAGCTGAGGATTCGTGAAGGCTCCCACCCCCAGTATTTCTCGAGCGGGTCCAAAGAATAGTAGCCGTTATCCGATTGAGGCGCCGTTTTCGACTGGGTGAGTGGGTTCGAGCAAAATTACCCCCTTCAAATCGCCTATTGCGCCGAGGATGAGTACTTCGGATTCGACGCCCGCGATATTTTTCTTGGGGAAATTTGTCACGGCGACGATCTGTTTTCCAATGAGCTGTTCTGTCGTGTAGTTCGTTGTGATCTGGGCGGAGCTTTTTTTCTTTCCAAGGGGGCCAAAGTCCACTTCCAACACATAGGCGGGCTTTTTTGCCTTGGGATTTAATGCGGCAGAGAGAATCGTTCCGGTTCTAATCTCTATTTTTTTAAAATCTTCAAACGTGATCACCCGCGCCTCTTGTGAGCATTCTGCACCATTCACTGTTCCGAGCATAATATTTTTTGAAGAGATCCAGGAACTCATCTCCGCGATCCAGAGGCACGATCTCCTCTATGAGCCTCGAGGTCATGGCGACATGGTACGCTTCGGCCGGATCGTTTCCGCCAGTATGGATGGCAAAGGGTCCTTCCAGTCAAAGGATACGGCTAAATTGGGTTTCATTCGGGATCTCCTCCACAGAAGGAGCAAGGAGCAAGCATCGTGCCACGAAACGCCATCCTTCCATGGTAAAATAGTCTAACCACATGGATCTCAGACCGATTCAAATATTCGCCACCTTCTTCTTATTAAGTTCTTCTCTCGCCAATCCACCTTCGGGTCACAATAATTCCGGCGAACCTTCCGGCCAAGTCGGTGCCTTGCCCGAGCAGGACTGTTCGGCTATCGGACAGGTCCTTAAAATGAACGGAGGAAAATTTCCTCAGAGTGGCACTGAGCTTCGGCAGCAACTCGAAAAGCTAGGAAAGGTTCGCGATTTGGGCAATCCGTTTTCGGACGCTCCGGAAAATACCGACCTCATCAATACACGGGTGGTCCTAGCCATGGACGAACCCGAGTCCTTCAAATTCGACCCCAATCGGCCGAACCTGGCCGGAAAGCTTTTTTTTGGCTCGAATCTTCACTGGGATCCCGTTGCGAAGAAAATGGGCGTGAAAAAGATGGAGTTCATTTCTTGGAACGAGGCTACGAGAAGGTTTGATTTCGGGGTGATAGAAAATTTTGGGACGGCAAGTGCGAAGGCTGTACTAACCGATCGAGATACCTGCATAGGTTGCCACAAGACGGGCGGGCCCATCCTTCAGCCGAACCCCTGGGGAAACTCGGTGAATATGGATGCGACGAAAGAGGCAAGCCTTCGCGCTTTCAGGGCTCTCGATCCTCAGTTCGGTTCAGTGAGCGAATTTACCGAAATTGAGGGGACACGGCCGTTTTTTGCACGCGATGCAGACCTGGTCGATCAGATGGTGAGGAAAGGGACCTCGCTACTAAGGTCCAACGAGAATATGACCCTTCTTCCCCCCGGATCAAAAAGAGAAGGGGCGACCAAGGGGATGATTCGCTCGGCTCTTGGTGATTTCTTTTCTGACGGGGCGGTGCGCACTCTTTTTGGAAATACGGATTTGGATGATTCAAAACTGGCATCCTCGAAACCGGATCGTATTCGGAACTTCATTCCCCCGACCCTCGTCCCAGAACAGGCGGGCGAATCCAGCGAGGAACGCGATATTGCGAGGGCAATTGAATATAATCGCCTGCGGCGCGAGGGGAAGGTGAAGCTACCGATGGAATATCAGCCATCGAATCCCAAGGCATTTGAGGAGCAACGGGGATTTCGTCAGGATCCTTTCAATGACATCTTCAACGCTCAACGGGTTAGAAACGGCATGGGATTGGGAGAGGGTGCAAGGAGATTTGTTTTGGAAGTGATAGACCAAGCGGCTTCCGTCATTCCTGAAAAAGACGGACTAAAAGCAAGGGCAATGCTGCTCGAAGATCTTGCCAATGCCGAGGAGCTTCGTCCCTTCGTTTCAGCGGGGATTCTTCCCTCCTCTCAAAGCCTCATTGCCCTACTTCCGGCTGCGATCCCGCGCATCCTGAAGGAGAAATACGGTGTAACGAAATCCATCGCTTTACTGCAAAAGATCAAGATTAAAGCCTCGAGATGCGATCCAAAATCCACCTTGCCTTTGGGTACGGCGAGCTCTGTCATGCACGCCTGCAATCGATGCCACGCGGGGCCCGGGGTAGGAAATAAGATGCGTCTTGCATTCGATCCCCTCAACGTTTCGGCACGGGAAGCCTGGGTGAAGAACAAAAATAACGATAGGAAGGTCGTGCGAACCGAGTTAGAGCGGTTAAACCTCTACCTCTTTGATGCGGGCGTCATGCCTCCTAGTGGAGAGCCGGAGGCGGCATTCTTCGACAAGAGGCCCGAGGAGTGGAAGGCGCTGAAAAAATTCGTTCAAGAGGAACTCAAAAAAGTGGAGTGAAATCTATGCTGGTTTGGCGGCTTCTTTTCGCGGCGGCGATGCTGGGTCTTTTTCTTGGAGGGATTTTGCGCGCTGATGAGATGGACAAAGGACTGGTGGAAGCCCTTTTGGGAACCCAGGAAGTCTTGAAGGACCAAAAAGCCCGGGCAAACGCGGCAGATACTCCGGAAGCTAAAGCTGCTCTAGGAAGGATGGAAATCCTCGGCGGTAATCCGGAGAACACCGAAGCGATGTTTCAACTTTCCGCGGAAATATTCGCCGATTTGGCAAAACAGACCAAGGGCGATCCCGGGAAAATGCAGGAGATTCTTGAAAAGGCTTATAAAAATCCCAGCCAATTCGCGGAAAGTTTAAGTCCTGAAATCAAAGCCAAACTAAAAACACTCGCTGCTAAGGTTCCCCAGCCGGCCCAGAATAAGATACCCTAGGCGCTGCGGCATGAAGAAGGGTTGCCTCTTCGCTTATGATCTTGCCCTATGCCAGGTACTTTCCCCGTCCATTGCACCACCATTGGAAAAAGAGTCGAGCACATCTCACGAGTTCTCGTACCTGCTAAAAGATTTGAAGAGTACGTAGAGCTCATGGGCCAGGTGCTTGATGAAAATGTCCACTATATCGATCCCGTCCACGAGATGAGGGGGCGAGAAGAAGTCCTAGAAATGCTCGCGAAGTATGTTCCTCGAGCAGCCAATGAAAAATTCTCCTTCGAGCTTATTCACGACGGGGAAAGGGAAGTCATTTGGCGCTGGACAATTGCGCTCAAGATTCGCTTCACCTGGTTTGAATTCGTTATTCACGGACTCGTGCACGCCCAAGTCGAGAACGGGAAAATCACTTATCAGAGAGAGTATTACGATCCGATGGAGTCAATAGGAGTGATTCCTTTCTTTGGGATCTTGTACAAGCTCATTTTGAAGATGGGGTAGGTATGTTTTTCATTAAGAAACTCATTTTCAAATTTATGGAATTGGGGCTGGGGTTACGAACTTGTTTTTCCCTGGAAACGAAGGATCCCCTCTTTGTTAATTTTAAGTTGAGCCCTTCCGAGATTGAGGCCGTGCAAAAAAAGCTTCCGCGCGGGTTTCGCTTGGTGCCAGTGCGTTTTTTTGAGAGCGATTCCACGCCGAACTACTGGTTGAGCTACAACTTCTACGAGATCCACTACCCGAAGAAAGAGCTCCAAGCGATTAAAAAGGTGCGATGCGAGATCAATACTTTTGTTCAAGATGATCAGGGGAAAAAAGGCATTTATGTTT
The DNA here is from genome assembly GCA_023250715.1 of Pseudobdellovibrionaceae bacterium. GTDB lineage: Bacteria > Bdellovibrionota > FAC87 > UBA2466 > UBA2466 > JAHFAF01. The sequence goes on from JAHFAF010000008.1 coordinate 50,632, forward strand.
TTTGCGGCTCTCCCTATGTCTCCCGAGAAAAAAAGTTTAGTATTCTTGGATGGGTTTGTGATTGGGCGGAACGAACCGTTTGCTTCATTTACGGCTGTGGCCGCCTCATTCCTTTGACATACGAACTGGGTCAAAGAAAGATTCAAGTTCACTTCGCCGACGGTGAAAATAGAGTGGCTCTCGAGCAACCTCTTCCCCCGGAAGAACGACCGGAGGAGGTGCTTTCAACGGATTATTTGAAATACAACGACATCTCCTTCTTCAATGACGCGAAAACCTACGATCTGGTGAATGTGAATAGCGCCTTTCTCTCGGCAACTTTCACCTGCGTGGATGCCCACGACCTGAAGGGAACGTCTATTAGGTCGGTTTTTCTAAATCGCCCGCCCGATAGGCTTGCCTTTCATCGAGGGGAAATTACTTATTCGGTTGTCTCCATGAATTCCTACGAGAGAGCGTCGATTTGAAAAGTAAGGGCTTACTCTATTTCAATCTCTCTCTAATGGCCCTTCTCCTTGTTTACGCGTTCTTTTTTCCAAAACAATTTCTTTCGACCATGGAACAACCAGACTATTACCTTCATGCGAAATTCACTCATATTCTTTGTGTCACCCTATTTTTCGCAAACGTGGTCATCGGTACGCTTTGGGAAACGAGAAGTTTGCTCTCTGGGAAAGCGGAGGTCATCCGTTTCACTTATGAAACGGTCACCTGGTTGGATGCTGCCTTTACAGCGCCTCTCATTCTGCTTTCGGTGATCTCGGGCATCATGTTAGGGACGATTTTAGGGGGGGTGTGGACCATTGGGTGGCTCTCAATCGCGTTCACGCTATTCATGGCATGCGGAATCTTCTGGTTGGTGGCGGATATTCCGACGCAATATCGCGTGAATCTACTTTTTAGGGAAGTGGCGCCAGGCGCGCGGAGCTTGCCGGCTCCTTTGACGAGGCTTCTTTGGTTGAGGATGGGCATTAACTTGGCCAGCATTGCTCCTCTATTATTTATTTTCTATCTGATGATTCACAAGCCGGAGTTGCCGAAAATTTCGACTCTACTTCAGGCGATACTATTGCGGGGTTAATGCAGCGTCTGCGAGATTAAGTGAGATTTGCACGGTCTTTGCTTTGAGCTGCTTTAGAGAAAGTGGATACTCGCAGGAGTAGTAAAAATGAAGATTTCCCGCCATGAGGGACTGAATAGTTCTCGCTAAATCCGTGGCCTGAGCGGCTGATAATTTTTCCGATTCCACGAGTGATTGGAAGCTTGAAGCGAGGCGTTCTTCTCCTCCGGTTTGAATCATGGTTTGGAGGGCATGAAATTCTTCGTCATACGAGCAGAGATAATAGAAAAGAGCGAGGATGGACGTGTGCTTGGGGTAAACTTCGAGCCATTCAAAAGGGCCTTCGATGACGGCCGTGAGCCGTTCTCTCCACGTGTTCGCCTTCCTGACGTGCTGGATCGTGATTTCCTGGCCCAAGGCTATCGCGTACCGAACGGCAGTTTTGATGAGCTCTTTGCGGTTCGCAAAATAGTAATTAACGTGGGTCCGCTCCATCTTGACCATCTTTCCGATGGCGTCGAACGTGGTTTCCTCCAAGCCCTTCGTCGCAACACACTCGATGACCGCTTCCATGATCTTGACCTTGCGGGCATCACTTTTGCGCGGCTTTACATCGAAAACTTGGAAAAGCAGAGGGCTAGGGATTTTGGATTTCGATTTCATTCAAAAGGCCAATCCGGCTGCGGAGCTCACACGACCGCAAAGGCCTTTTTTAAGTGTATCAGAAAGGGAACGGTCCATAACTAGCTGAAAATTACTTCTTCTCGCGTAGTAAGAGAGGGCACCATCGAGTCTAGCTACCTCTGCCACCATGAAGTAAAGATTCTTGAACTGGGTATGTTCGTTATTTATTTTATCCCAGATTCTAAATCCCATTTTTGCGTAAAAATTCCTCAGTTCGTCGGTGTAGGCGTCTATCCAGACATGAGAAACTCGTCGGCCGTAGCGTTCCGTAGCTTCTCTCGAAATGCGCGCACCGTCCGGCCAATGGGTCTTTTCCTCGGGAAAGAGCTGGGAGCCCCAGTGAATGATCTTATGCGCCCTTCCGATTCGATAGAGGGCTGGAAAAAATTTCCTGAAGAGATCCGGCGTAATTCCGAAGTTCTTAAGCTCGATATTTTCGCCTTCGAGCCATAGATGCATGCGATCTTCGCTTGGGGCATTCAGCGAGTGAAGGCCTTGAAGATAACTCTCCTGCTGAAAATTAGGAACCCGTCTCCATTTGAATTCTGGTTCGGGTTTGGGAAAAGGGGATATCAATCCTTTGTGAATAAAGTCTCTTTCCGAAGTGAGTAAACCGTCTTCACCCTCGGTGTCCGCTCTTAAGAAAGTAATCACACGTTCGAGACGTTGGTATTCCGTGATGATTACGGCGGAAGTCTTCCCGAGTTTCATTTCCTCGAATTGCTTTAGGCCGGCCGCGATGGCACCCGCGTCTTTCCCGTAGATCTCCGGGTGCAATCTCAGTTGGTCGAGATACCATTGGTAGGGCACCTGTAAATAGGGTGAAACGAAGGTCTCGGGATCGGCATGAAAATTCTGGGCGAGCATTGCCGAGAGCCCGTCTTGTTCTCCAAAGAAATGATCGAAGTGATCGGCCAACACCACGAGCGCGGTGTATTTCTCCGTGCCGATGTAAACAGTGTAGGGAATCACGTAATAGGCGAACGCCTGCCCGGCCCAAAGCCAGAGCACGCATATATAGAGCAAAAGAAGGGGGGGGCGTTTCATAAAGAGGGATGTTATAGCCGAAGGGAGGGGAAGGGATCAAGGATTTGGGTCTAAGGTATTGAAATATTAATATTAATTATCATTCCGGGGGCCGTTGTATCGCCAACTTGGTAAACCTCGGCCCCGGTCCTTCGACAGGCACTTCCTGAGTGCTTTCCGTATTCTAGCTAGCGGAGTTAAGGCGCGTAGTTTGCATTTGTACTCAAGCAGCCAAACGGGGGGCGGATGAATTCAAGACGTGTTTTTCTAATACTAGCCTTAATTTCCATTCAAGCTAACTCTGAGCAAGTTCAACTTCAAATGCCGAACCAGGTTCGCAACGGGGCCGCGCGTGAGTGCGAGCTGACTTCGGAAGACAAGCCGAAAAACGTGAAGGTGACTTTGCCCAATTTAAATTCCACTGGCCGGATGATCCTGGGGGGAGGCGGCTGGCAAACGGATATTTATACAAAGCCTTTTGTAAGCTGGGTGATAAAAAATATTCCCGAGGGGGATGAAGTCCCGGTGATTCTCTCGGCTGCGAAAGACGCGTCGGGGGCCGCAGCGGGATATGCCCATTGGCAAAGAGATCTCTTTCAGGGAAAAGTGAGAGTGGCCCCTATCTTTACTACGGCTGGAGGCCACCAATCGATTACCCTTCAAGACATGGGGCCAGGGGCCAACATAAAGAAGTTTGAAGAAGAAAAGGAAGATCCGAATGGATCTAAGTCGAGTCTCACCATCACTAACGTGAAGAGTCCCGATGGAGCAGTAGTTCCACCCCGAATAATTTCTACGGATCCGAATGCCGAGACTAATTTGCAAGCGATTCGAAACGCAAGAACTGCTATCGTAATCGACGGCGGGATGCTCGGAGCGCTTGATCATATTGGAGGGACCAAGCTAGGAACCGAGCTTCAGAAGGCTTACGATAGAGGCGTTACAATCTACGCTTCTTCCGAAGGGACGAACGCCATTGGGCGAGTAAACTTATCTTTAATGTGGCCTAAGCTCGGCCAGAGAACCCCCCTCGCCAAAGCCGGGCTCGGTGTGACAAACGATTTCGGAGTATCGAGCCATATCCGAGATCCCCGTCTAATTTCGGTTTTGGGATTTGGTAAAAGCACGGACATGTCTTTCGCCGACAGAAATAAAACTATTTTTGAGGCGACTAATCCTTATGCGTTCATGAGTCCGATGCGGGAATTACAAGAGAAGGGAATCGACTTCCCGATGTTCGGGGTGCCTGAGCGATCGGTAATGGCCTATCGCCAAGGAATCGCCGAGTTCCGTGGGGAGTCTCCTGAGAGCCGTTTCTATGTTTTCGATCCAAGATACCCTGTGAATGCTATGTGCGATTATTACTACGTGAAGGATAACTCCTTATTTGATCTCAATACGGGAAAGGTAATTCCCCGCGCAATTCAAGTGAGCTCTAATTCGCATTCTCCATTAGACGATATCGCGAGCTACTTCGGGGGCACTGGCCATTAATTCACGACTAGAGCTGGAGTCTGGTACTCCCTAGAGGGAGGTACCAAAGGCATTTGCGGATGCAAGGCCTCGCGCCGTGCATTCTGCAGTTCCTTCTCTGTGGACTCGATGACGTGTTCCTTGAAGTCGTAGAAGTGGAGATAAAGTGCCATCACTGCGACCGAGAAACGAATGGCGCGTGGATTGTGGATCAAACAATCCCAAAGCGAGTACCAGAATTCTCCACGGTACGGCGCCTTGATGCCCATCAGAACGATCATTCTGAAAAAACCACGAAGCTGAACCAATTCCTTGAGTAGCGGAAGTCTGAACCTCTTCTTCGAGCAGTCCATCATGCGCGCCATATTTCTCACCCGATCGAAATATTGCTCAGGGGAATAGGATTCGCGCACGATCTGTTGGAAGTCGCCCAAAATTTGTTCTCTCGGGCGAAGGGTATCGAAATTCAAGCCCGCCACCGTCTGACAGGCGACGTTCTCAGGAGCTACGTCGAAGTTTTGGTGAAGCCGCCCCTCTTTTTCGAGGCGACGCGTAAGTTGGGTTGTCGGCAAGGCGAAGAGAAGACCGACCATATTCACAGGGATGGCAGTCTCTCGGATGTTCTTTAGAGTCCCCCGAGCTACGCTCCCTTGTTCGGCGTCAAACCCCACGATGTAACCCGCGTTCACGATGATCCCATGCTCCATGATCTTATGCACACTCTCGGGGATGGGGCGCGTGGTGTTTTGCTGCTTCTGCATCGCCTTCAGCGTTTTTTCGTCCGGACTTTCAATTCCGACGAATATCCAGGAGAAGCCTACGTCCTGCATGAGCCTCAATAGCTCTGAATCGTTGGCAAGATTGAGAGACGCTTCCGTGCTGAATTCGAAAGGCCACTTGTGCTCGACGAGCCAATCTTTGAGCTTCGGGAGCAAGACTTTTGCAGCGGATTTATTTCCAATGAAGTTATCATCAACAAAATCCACATGACCGCGATAGCCCAAATCATACAAGCATTGGAGCTCGGCCATGACTTGGTCCGGGGGCTTGACTCGGGGAACGCGGCCGAAGAGTTCGATGATATCGCAAAACTCGCATTTGAAAGGGCAGCCACGCGCTACTTGAATGCCCACATGGAGATAATTATCAAACTTCATCAAATCAAAGCGCGGAATGGGTGTTTCGGTCACATTCGCTTTACGCTCTCCCG
>JAHFAF010000090.1 GCA_023250715.1 Pseudobdellovibrionaceae bacterium
GAAGAACGCAGAGTAGTAGGCGCGTGAAGTTACATGAGTCGGAAGTAGTGCTCGCTACGGGAGGCTCCGCCATTCTTCCCGATGGGCCAGTCGTTCAGGAATCGGATTGGTACGTTGCTTTGGATGTTCAAGAATCGCAGGGGAGAATGAATTTGCGTGCGGTTGTGCCCATTCACCCAGATTGGCTCTGGGAGCTCGAACCTAGTCCTTTGGAGGAAAAGAAGGAGCTCTACTGGAACCCGGAGAAGAAAAAGGTAAACGCCCGCGAGACTCTTCGACTAGGACAATTGATTCTCGAAGAAAAAGAACTCCCGGTGGACGGAGAAGAGGCTACGCAAATTCTTTTGAGGCAAGGGCTTGGGATCAAAGAAGAACTTTCCAAGTTAAAGCTCACCGACTGGATTGAAGCACTTCGGCCCGTCTGCGATCCTGAAAGTCTGGAGCAGATCTTCTCGCGCCTGAGCCTTGTCCTGGACGAAGAAAGAGTTCGGCAATCTATCGTTGATTCCCTTGGAGGGGTGACTTCCCTCGAAGAACTAAGGAAAAGAGACTGGGTGAACTCCTTCCCGCAGTGGCCGGCCCACAAGCTAGACGCTCTTTTGCCGGAAACGATTCAGCTCCCATCGGGCCGGAGCGCCAAAGTATTTTACCGTTTGGGTAAAACCCCTTGGCTCGAATCGCGGTTACAGGATTTTTTCGGAATGGCGCGGGGCCCTTCCATTCTCAATGGAAAGTTACCCCTCACGCTCCACCTTTTAGCTCCGAATCAACGAGCAGTGCAAGTCACAACCGACCTCGCGGGCTTCTGGGAGAGATCCTACCCCGCGATTCGAAAAGAACTCGGTCGAAAGTACCCGCGCCACTCCTGGCCGGAAAATCCTCTTGTGAAACCTCCACCCCGAGTTAATGACAAGCGGCGAGGATAGCCGCACTCTCAGATTCCCAGCTCACTACGCGGTTGTAGTCCCTGTCACAGACTTCCACCATCGGGTTACAGGGGAAATTAGACTTTCCGTAAACCCGACCCGTTGAAGCATCCGCAGTAATCTGAAAGAGTCGGGCGAACTCATTTCCTGAAAGATCCATCGCCAGATCAAGAGCGACCTCATATTTTTGGTCCGCTGTCCTTCGAAAGACTCTTACTCCTCTTTCCGAAAAACTTCCCGCTAAAGCGCACTGCCCGAAGGCGGTCACTCCCCGGGGCTCGGCCGGCGTATTGAGCTCGAAAGAAAGTTGGAGTGTGTTTTTATCCAACAGAAGAAGTTGGTTTGCATCCCTCTCGGTAACGGCCACTAGAGCCGTTCCCGGAATCTGTGCAATCCCGCTCAGGTTTTTGCGATAATTCGGAAACGCAAGGCTGAATTGCCCCGTTCTAGGATCAATTACGGCAAGGTTCGACTGCCAGGCACCGATTGCCTCGTGTTGAACGACAAAAAGTTTGTTTCCGATGGCCATTCCACCCACAGGCAAGCGTAATCTCGTCGAAAGATATTTCGGGCCGAAGGAGTCCATTCGGAAAATCGTTTGCGCCGCCAGGGAAAGATCGGTCGAGGTATCTTCAGAATTTCCCCCGGGATCGGTGAAGTACTCTTTTCCATCCACCGTCCCAAGCCAGCGATTCGCCCACGCTTGCATCGGAATGACGATAGTTCGGGCGGAAAACGATTCTCCCTTTCTAGTCGCGATCGTGTACATCGTGAGGTTGGGTTCGATGCTAGTTCCGACGACCAACACCGATTGGGCACCGTAAGGATAGAGGTATTGAGGAGAGTGCCTAAGGGGAACCTCCGCAACCTTTTTATCCGAACGATCAAAAATCAGCAGTTTCGGATCCGCCTTGAAGTCCTTCCGAGATTGCCCCACCCAAAGGTGGTCGGCATGAAAGACAAGCGCCTCATTTTGCTCGGCTCTATCTAATACAGTAATGGTCTTCACCCCAGCAAGCGCACTCACGGCCGCCAGGCTCAAAAATAGTATAATTTTCATGTTTTCTCCCCCCAGGGGGACAATGCTTACTGCTTTAGATCGAGAAGCCAAGTCGCGGTGGCCCGCGCCACGATTTCCCCTTGGGAGTTCATGATCTCCACGGGCACCTGTGCAGGGGTCTTACCCACTACGATAGGTATTTCGCACCAGGCACGTGCCGTAAGAAAACCTCTCGCTTTTCTCAAATACTCGATATGAAAGCTCGTGACGATTCCACGAATATTCGATTTCAGGCCCGACAGCATCGCTAGCCCCGAGGCCATTTCCGCCAAATTCATCAAAGCAACCGCATGTACCGACTTCAAATGATTTCGAACCCGGCGCCGCTCTCGCAAAGTGACAATGGCGTAGCCAGGAGCAAGCTCTTTCACCTTGCCGCCTATCGACCCCGTATACGGAGCAAATTGGCCGACAAAAAAACTAAAAAGTGCCTTCCCGCACGGCAACTGGGACCACTTTTTCCATTTTTCTAGAACCATAGCGTCTCACTTTCGCTCAAGTCGATACCGCAAGAAAAGAAGATCTCGCTCTGCTTGGCTAACAGGATACTCGCTGAAGCCCGTAGTCTCAATGGCCCGTCGTAAAGGCAGGGCTTCTCGTTCCCAGAAACGTCGAAGGTTCTTCAAGCCCTCCTCCACTTCCTCCGCCTTGGCGCGCGCAGAAGAGTGCTCGAGGAGTCGCAAGGAAAGATCGGAGAGAATCTGATTATCTCTCCCCAAAAGAAAGTCTCTCCAACGGGGAGCGAGAAGACCTTCCGGTAACCGCCGAAATGCATACTGGTAGGTTCCCTTCGCAGTCGGGTGATCCTTTCGCCAACGCTTTCGCTCGGAGTGGCCAAGAAAGCTCAAAAGCTTCATCCAGGAAAAGAAGGCCTCACTGCTGAGAAATCGGGAGCGATACACCCCACAAAGCTCGAACGAGGGGATAGTTTGAGCAGACGCTGTAAAGCAGAAGAGAGAGAGTTTTCCCTCCTGCCCTATCCCCACAAAGGGATAACGAAAGGTGAATGCACCGGCTATATTCCATCGAGGGCGGCGCTCTTGAATCCACTGTATTTCCTTGAGGCAAGCCGCTAGATGGTTCGGAAGAACGTCCCACTCCAGTCGAACGGCCTCTTTTAGAATTCCGCGCATACGTTTGTGCTTCTTACAGCGCTTCGCGTTTTTATACTGAGAGAGGCGACGGCGAAGATCTTTCGCCTTGCCGACGTAGATCAGCTCCCCGCCCGAATCGAAGAATCGATATACCCCAGAAGACTGTGGAATATCGACGAGAGACTTCGAACCGAGGATGCTTTCGAGGCGGTTTCTCGCCATGAGTTTGAAAAGACTATTCCGCGGCAGCGGCCTGTTTGGTTTTCAAGCCCCCTTCATTGGCCTTGATAAACGCACGGATATCTTCCGCCATATCGAGCAATTTCAGCCACTGTTCCTTGTAGAGGGTGACCGGGAATCGCCCCATGCCATAAACCGAGAGGGCCCCTTTTTCGCTGACTCGCAAAGTCAATCCGCGCGCAGCACCCTTCTTCAAGGCCGCATTTTCCGCACGTAACCGCTCGAGTTCTGCCTGTACATTATCTTCGCCCATGAATCCCCCTTCGAGTTGAAAAGTGATTTTAGGGGAGAGTTGGGGGAATCGTCAAACTCGTATGTCATTGCGAGCTGAAAGCGAAGAATCTCATGGATCGAGCTAGATCAATGTGATTGCTTCGCTGCGCTCGCAAATACCCGGCGGGGGCCTTTCCATTGGGCCATTAGATTCTTCAGCGACTTAAACACCGAGTCGGAAGTGGGAGAAGGAGCATAGAGATCCCTCTCGAGGGCAGAGTCGAGCTCTGAAAGGAAGGGAGCGCGAATTCCAGTGCGGCGCAGACGACGGTGAAAAACGGGATAGGTCTCTCCCGGCTCCCGATCCCAGCCTGCGACGGAAATTTTCCTCAAGAAAATCTCGTAGTATTCCGGCATTTGTTTTCGACGCGCAAGCTTCGCCCGCTGTTTTCGAATAATTTTCAGGCAATAGAGAATAAGGACAATGAGAACGAGAATACTCTCCAAGGTTCTCATGTTCAGTGGGATCAATAAGGAAATTTGCTGATTGGTCTGGGTCATTTTCGCAACCGACCGAAAAAGATCGCGCTGGGCTTGGGTATTGTAATTAACGATGTACCGGTTAAACCAAAAGCGACCGGCATTCATGTAGAGACCTAGGTAAAAAGCAAATCCCGCTTCATCGGTGGGGCGTTGCCAAGGAGTCGGATCGAATTGAATCCATCCGATCATCGGATAATAGACTTCGACCCAGGCGTGAGCATTGCGCTCACGCACTTCAAGAACACGGGAGACCCCGTTAAATGTCCCTCCCCGATAACCCAAAACAATTCGGGCCGGAATTCCAAGATTTCTCAAATAAAGTACCGCCGCAGTGGCGAAATATTCGCAGTGGCCCGCCTTTTCCTTCTGCAGAAACGATCGGAACGTGTCCAAGGAATGATCACTGCGACTTAATGTGGATCGGAAATTCTGTTGAAAGTGCCTCTCAAGCTTATTGAGAACGCTCAACAGAGTGGCATTTTCCGGATCCACCCCTACCTCTTTCACCCATTCTTTGAAGTAGGGCTCATTCTCAATATTGTCGGGGATATCAAGAAGTGTATCCCCGGTACCGGGAAGAATACTCGCAGGCAGGGGCATCTCTTCTGACTCTTTCCCGATGCCTCGTTTTAACTCCGTCAAAGTCACTATCTTCATCTGACTCGGCCAAACAGGTTCCGAGGAGAGTACCTCGTAGGAATAGCGCATTTCCTCACGATGCGCCCGAACCATACTTCCGCTCGAATCGTAGGAAACACTCCCTAGCATCGAGGGAGGAACCGTCATTCCGACCATGACGTCCGGGTACAAGATGGCTTGAGTCGAGTGGGGCTCGCGAAATATTTTTAGCTTCCTCGCGGGAAGGGTCGAGGAGAGAGTAAAACGAATGTCAATATTGTGGTGGTACGGCCAGGTAATACGAGTAGAGGTGGACCAATCCTGCCCATCGAAACGGTCGAGGGTATTTCCGCGAAAATACATGTTGGAAGAGCGCCGAACGAGCCATTCCGGATCTTCAGCTTCAACGAGTAGAGCAAGCTCGGAGGATTCTTCAATAGGGGCCGTGGAGGAGAGCGAAACAGATCCGGTGTAGCCAGTCATGTTGCCGCCGCGCTGGCGGATGCTGAAAGGGTTCCAAAAACGTGGAGTGCGCGGGAAGAGAAAGAAAATCAAAATCCCTGCCGCCATCGCTAAAGTCAAAGAGGGAAGAAGCTGTCGAAAATAACGGCGAGGAAGATGCTGATTCATTCCCCCTGTCGCTCCGATCAAAGTCAGAAGATTCGCGGCGTTCAAGTTAAAGACGAGAAATAACAGAAAAAATAGCAAGAGTGTGTACTCGAGCAGACCGGCACTTCCAATGACCCCGACAAGGGAGAGAAGCGCACAACTTAGCATGGCCATCCAGTGACCGAAACTTTTTTGCTTACGAGAGAGCAAGAGGGGCACAATACCTACGAGAAATTCACCGGCACCGACGAAAATGTCTCGGTAGAATGAAAAATCAAAGAGGCTGTAGAGCATGATACCGGCAAAAAAATAAGAGACCACTCGATCCCGAATGAGCGGCGTCCACCACTTCCCGATGGATCGAGAGGTGAGGCAAAGACAAGAAAGTGGGAGCGCAGGAATAATCATCCATAAGGGAACGATTCGAGAAGAACTACTAAGAATGAAGGAGGTCAGAATGAGCCCGAGCCAGGAAAGCTGGTAATACTGATAAATAGTCAGGCCGGGGCGTTTCCGAAATGCGAAGTTACCCATACACCCTCACGGGCTCTTTCCCCCACTGCGGATAATCGCCAGCTACCGAAAGCTGGACGTAACTTCCCGGTGTAATTTTTGTCGCAGGCACTACAATTCCAAGGTGACGACTCTCGAACTTCGGTGCTTGAACTAGGGCATTGATGCAGGCGTCGTAGCCGCTCCAAAATGTGATTTCATCGTCACTTAGAAGTAAGCGGCGGCCGGACTCTCGGACCACCTCGCAAACTGTTCTTAAGTGAGAAAGATGTTCCTCATAAGCGGCCTCGGTCGGGGCATTTGCAGCCGCCGTCCAGTCCAAGCTCAGCAGAATTCCAAAATCCTCGACAAAACTCTCATACACTTTCAAGACCCACGACGGCTGATCCCGGCCGGCGCTTTTTTTCCAGTCCACATTTCGCAAGGAATCCCGAGCGGTAAAGGGGCGGTGACTGTGAAATTGTTGGTCAATCCCATTTCCGGAAATTCTTTTTTGAATTTCTTCACGGAGCCGTTTTGCTAGTTTTTCATCATAGCCGGGAAGAATCGCAATGTGAGTATTGAGCTCATCGAGCTTGAATTTTGCGAGAAGACCAAAGGGATAAAGCGTGCGCTGCAGAACGACAAATTTCCGATAGAGCCCCCGAGCGAGGCCCGAGCAGGTTCCCGAAATCTCGGAAATGGATGAGGGAGGAAGAGTGACCGCAATTGATTTCATCAAAGGCTTAATTTTGTCCGTGATCCTGGGGAATTTTTCGGTAGGCGGCAATACCAGATTTTCTATTCCGTATAGATTCAACTCATCGCTTTGGTTCGACGCCCGAAACTTTACACTGAAAGGCGTATTGGGCTCCGCTGTCACGGGCGCAACATCCACTAGCTCGTAGTGCCGCATGACTTTTTCGGAGAGAAGGCCCGAGACGATCAAAATCGCCATTCCCAGACTGACCGCCAAATAAATTCCGTTATAACTCGAAGCGATCGCAATGAGACCCAACGCCATCACGAGACCAATCGTGTAACGGCCCGGGGAGGTGAGGAAAACCCCGCGGTTCACGCTTCGGTAATACATGGCCTTTTAGACCTCTTACTCTATATCGACGGTATTTAGGAGTTGTTGGATCAAATGGTGCGCATCATTCCCAGTGTGTGGAATTACTCGATGGCTCAAGCAAGCATCGCCCGCCTGAATAAGATCGTCCGGAGTGACGTAATCGCGTCCATAAAGAATGGCTCTCGAGCGCGCCACCCGCAACCAGATAACGCCTCCGCGAGTGGAGACTCCTCGTTTAATTCCTTCGTGATTACGAGTCGCATTGATAAATCTTTTCGTGTACTGCGCCACTCGGTCTGAGATGAAAACAGATTCAACGGCAGCTTGCAGTTGCAACAAGGTGTCGCGAGAGAGCACTTCACTTGCAATTGTCTGCAAGGGATCGAGAACCGCCTTTTGGAAAATGTCAGTCTCTTTCTCTTCGGACGGATAATCCAGCTTCAGTTTCACAGAGAATCGATCGAGCTGCGACTCCGGCAAGGGATAGGTGCCGATGTGGTCGCTCGGGTTCTGAGAAGCGAAGAGGAAGAAGGGCTTGGGAAGCTCGTAGGTTTGTCTATCGACGGTAACGCAGCCTTCTCCCATTCCTTCGAGCAAGGCTGATTGCGTGCGAGGCGAGGCCCGATTGAGCTCATCCGCCAGGACGATATTCGAAAAAATCGGTCCACGGTGAAAGTCGAAACTCTGCGTGGAGGAGTTGAATACTTCAACCCCAATGATATCGGACGGTAAAAGATCGCTCGTACATTGCACACGTCTCATTTCCAAGCCCAAGAGCCGGGAAATCGCCTTGATCACGGTGGTTTTGCCGACGCCGGGAACGTCTTCGATGAGCACATGGCCCGAAGACAAGATGGCGCAAATGATGGCATCGACGAATGGTTCTTTGTCCCGCGCGAATTGGACGAGCTCCGATCTGAAACGGGTCAGACCGTTCACTATTTCGCTGGAGAGTTTGGAGGATCTATTTTCTTCGCTTGGCTTGACCAAGGTGAGCGGCGGTGTCATGAAAAATTCCCTTTTTTCCTAACACTTATTCAATTTTAGGATCACTTAAAGGATCGGTAGGAACGGGAAAAAAAATGAGATTTTTTTCACATTGATGCGATGAATTATTTCTTGGTGAGTGACACAAGAAGATACTTCCCGAAAGAGTCGATCGGATTGCCCACCCCTGACCAACTGAGTCGGAATTTGAGAGCCTTGGTCGATGTAAGCTCTGCGTAAACAGCCATTAAATCTCCCACCCCTGGATCCACGAGAAGCTCCATCAAATCCAGGCGATCCACGAAAATCCTACCCAGCGCGCTCGGAGAACCGTTGGGGTCAAAAACCTCTCGGTAAGGCTTTCCTCCTACGTCGCGGAGCTGATAATCAAAATTGCTGCTGCCCGAGGGGAGCCCCCCCCCGCATTGGTAACGGAGATCGATTCTGAGTCGGTTACTAGTTGTGGTAAGTGCGACCGTCACGTTGCGGCAGCTTTGAATCCCCTGCCTACTCCGATTCCCGGAAAAGGCGGGGACAAATTCATCTATTGTCCCGCTTCCCGACCAATTTCCTTGGAGTTTATCCCCTATGGCGGCAATCGAGAGCCCCGACCAACTTAGTAGGAAAAGTAAAAGACATTTTTTCATTGCCCCATTATCCCATTCCCGAGAAGATTTTGCAGGCGATGTATTTCTTAGCACTCGGCATCTTATTTATCATGGGAACGTTTGCTTTGTATTACCTCGCGAACTTCCACCGGTTTGGGCGCCTTGAAAATACTGAGCCTGGCCTTTCGGGTTACCCTTCCGTTTCCATCATCATTCCCGTTCGCAATGAGGAAGAGCATGTAGAGCAGGCGCTAAGCTCCGTGTTGAAGTTGGATTACCCTTACCTGGAGATTGTCGTTCTCGACGATCGCTCAACGGACCGAACGCCCGAGATCCTCTCAGCCATTTCGAAAGCGAACCCTGCGTTGAAGGCCTTTCGAATCGGTGAGCTTCCCAAGGGCTGGCTCGGAAAAAATCATGCGCTGAAAAAAGGTGCCGATGTCAGCCAAGGCGAGTATCTCCTATTTTCGGATGCGGACATCTACTTCGCGCCGGATACTTTGCAGCGCGCACTTACTTACATGAAGAAGGAGAACACAGACTTTTTGGCTCTCTTCCCAGAAATGATCGTGGAAACAGCGGGAGCTAAGATTTTCGCGGCCACGTTTCTCGTTCTCTTCATGTCCTTCGCCCGCCCCTGGGCGGTGGCGAACCCGCGCAATAAAGAAGGGTTCGGTATTGGCGCTTTTAGTCTTGTGCGTCGGGATGCGTATTTGGGTATGGGAACGCACGCAGCCATTGCGCTCTATCCCGACGATGACTTGGAGCTCGGACGGCGGGTAAAGAAAGCCGGATTTTCTTGCCGCATCCTGGATGGAAATCCTCTCATTAAGGTGCATTGGTACCGCACCGTTTGGGCGAATGTACTGGGCTTCGAGAAAAACTATTTCGCCGGTCTCGATTTCAAATATTCCCACTTCATTTTCTCGAGTATCGCGCTTTCCGGGATTTATCTCTGGCCGTGGGCAGGTATGTTTCTTCCCTTCCCTGGACAGTGGGCCTACGCCATCATTTGCGCGCTTCAACTTTTAGTTTTCGGGTTCACCTGCCGAAAATTTCGAGTTCCCGTAGTTTACGGCCTTCTCTACCCCATTGGAGTGATTTTCTTCCTCCTCACCGGCCTAAGGTCTGTGCTGCTGACTTACTGGCAGGGCGGCATCAAGTGGCGAGATACTTTCTATCCTTTGGCAGAGTTAAAGGCTGCTCGCAAACCGCGCAGATTGTGATGTTCTCTTCGTAATCCACGCCGCTTTGCTACCCCAATGCCTCTCTAGACTGAAAGCCAGAGGGGAGAAAATGCGTCACTGCCACGGACATTGGCTATTTTTCCTCATTTTTTTGATTTCACGCGCAGGTGTAAGTGCTCCCGCGTGGAGTTACTTCCACCCGATTTGGAAGGATGGGCGCCCGAAGGCAGACTTCGCCCGCCTTCTCCACGATCCCGAAAGCCGTCTGGAAAAAGAGTTCAAAGTCCCTTCACGCCTTCAGAGCCGCGTGCTGTTTTGGTCTCAGATCTACGGCCGTTTCTCGAGCGCCGCGCAAATATTACATGACCGCCGGGATCCGGGAGTCACTCTGGGAGTTCTGGATTTTTCCCCGCTTCATGCACAAAGAATGAGTCCATTCAAAAGAGATCACGAAATTGCGCGCATGCGAAAGGAGATCGTAACTGAAATCAAACGAAGGCTTATCGCAGCCTGGAATGGAAGAACTCTCGCCGTTTCTACTGCGGAGGAAATGCTCGATTGGCGAAAGTGGCTTCACGCCTCGGGAATCCGAACTGACGCGCAACTTTTTCTCCTTCTAGCAAATCTTCGAACACAAAGTGGGCAGCGCGATAAATTCGAGGAGGCTTTAGGGCGCTCGAGTTTATTGCTTCCTGAAATGGAAAAAGTTTTTCGTGAGAAAGGCCTTCCTGTCGGTTTGGCGAGAATTCCTTTTGTCGAATCCTCCTTCAATACGCGCGCGCACTCGAAGGTGGGGGCTCTAGGCATTTGGCAGTTTACGCGAAGAACGGCGAAAGCCTATATCGATCCCAAAAACAGAAAGAGTTGGTCGGATCCCATGTTGCAAACTCTAGCAGCAGCAAAATGGTTAAAACGCTATCGCAAGGCCCTTCCAGATTGGGGCAGCACCATTACTTCCTATAACTCCGGCACCGGCCGCGTGGGCAAAATGGTAAAACAAAATTCGGTTCGAGATGCCGAACAGCTCCTACATTTGGAGGATGAAAAACAAAAGTTGGGTTTCGCAGGCGTTAATTTCTACTCCGAGGTTCTCGCAGCAAATCTCGTTGAAGCATACAAGACCCGAATTTTTATTCCGGGCGCGCTTCCCGAGCCCACACCGCCCGTAGAAGCTACCTTTTATGTCCCGGCCTCTGCGCCCAATCCCCTCATGGCGGGACCTTCGTTCAGCCCGTATTTGCGAACGAAGTGAAGCAATCTCATTGACCTAGATACCGCATCGAGACTGCCGCGGGCTAAGCCCTCGCAGATACCTGTCTCATTTGATACTCTACTTTCCGATTGTCACACCTTCCCTCGCACTTCCGTTTACCAAGAGTGCTTTCTCTCCTCTGGATTCCCCTGTTTCTCGCCTCAGCGTACACAGCGCAGGCCGCGACGTCCTATTCATTAAAAGAAGCAGTGCGGTACGCGCTGGAGCATTCCCCTTCGCTGAGCTCGGACAACCAAAGGGAGAGAATTGCAGAACTCGCTGAGTCCAATGCCACGTCAAAATTCTTTCCCTCGCTCGACGTCACTTCCACGCATGGCGTAGAAAAAGAGAGCCCCAAGAAATCCACTGATCCCTGGGTAAGCAGTCTAAACTTGAGCGCGTCCGAGAACCTTTACGATAACGGACAGAGTCTCACCCAACATAAAATTGCAAGACTCGGCCACGACATTGCCTCACTCACGTTTCAAAGAAATCGTCAGAAGCTGACCCTCGATGTCGTCGTACAGTTCTATAGATACTCCGTTGCCCATGCGCTCGCGGAGGTAAAAAGACAGCAATCTGGAATTTTTTCCCAACAATATGAAGTAGTAAGTGGACAGTATAAGCAAGGCCTGCGCACCAAGAGAGAATTTCTGCGATTGAAGAGCCAGGCCCAGCGAGGAGAAATAGATCTTCAAGACTCTCTCATCGAAGTGGACCGTACACGTGTGGAGCTCGCGCGGCTGATGGGGCTATCTTCCTCGGAAGCGGAGTTCAAGGAGGTTTCGATTGATACTCTACCCAAAACCATTCCCCAAAAGAAACCGGAGGTCGAACAAACGTTGGATTATCGCATCGCCTCCGCGAAGCGAAATATCGCACCAGAGCAGTTAAGCCTCGCTGAGAGAAACTACTGGCCGCAGGTCTATCTGACGACGGGAGTGAACTACGACAACAGTGGGTACCTCGGCGGCGGTTCAACGCAGACCTATGGGTGGAATGCGCTTCTCGCCATCAAGTACAATCTCTGGGATTGGGGAATTAAACGACGAGAGATGGAAACCGCCAGAAGAAACGCCCTTATTTCCGACAATGACCTTACAACCGCCCGCCAATCGACCATTGCGGATATTTCCAATGTCATGCTCGATCTCAAGCAACGGCAAAACAATTTCAAAGCCGCAAAGAATCTTCTCGAAATTGAAGAAACCAATTATGGCCTTTTGAAGAGAGATTACGAGTCCGGAAAAGTAACGTCTTATGATCTCATTTTAAATCTGAACGATCTTTTGGGCGCCCGGGTGCTTTTCTATACGGCACAATTCGGGCTCGCCGAAGGCGTTGCACGCTATCAATTCTATGATGGGAATCTTTATGAAGCGCTTTCTATCGAATAATCGGGTCTACGCAACTCTAGTACTAACGGTGTTGGCCATTCTCTATGCCTATCTCTCACGCGGGAACTCCGGTGCGGAGCTCCGAAGAGACATCGCTACCGCCGAAAAAAAAGACCTGCTCATGAAAGTCACCGTTGCGGGGACAGTCGTTCCCAACAAAAGAACGGTTTTCAATCCTCCCTATACCGGCTACGTACGAAAGCTCTTCGTCAAAGTTGGCGAAAAAATAACTGCCGGAAGTCCAGTCGTGAGTCTTGCGCAAACGCCGAGCGGATCTGATGTCCCTTTCCCCATGCGCGCACCATTCTCCGGTACTGTGGTCCAAATTCAAAAGTCCGAAGGCGAGTATGTCGAGGAAAAGGGAGAAAACATCTCCATTGTTCGAATTGATGATCTTAGCCACCTCTTCGTGGTTAGCGAAGTGCCCGAGAGCGACATTGGCCGTATCCGAATCGGTCAAGAGGTCATGATCAAAGTGAACTCGATCCTCGATCGGTCTTATAAAGGGGAGATAAAAGAAATCATGCTGGCGGCAAAAGAAAAGAAGGAATGGCGACGCTCAGGCGACGGCGTGGAATTTGAAGTCCGGATTGAAATCAAGGATATCGATGAGAAGATCCGCCCGGGAATGTCTTCTATCGTCGATATTATTACCGATAAGCGCGAACGAGTCCTTGCTCTGCAGCAGGAATTCGTGGAAAAGAACGGGACCTCTTATCAAGTGACGCTCCAAGACGGAAAGAAGCGCACCGTTGAAGTGGGAGCCCAAAACTCCGAGCTCTTTGAGATCAAAAGCGGCTTGAAAGAAGGGGAAAAGGTAAAAATGGTCGACTTCCTCGCTATCCCCACTTCGAAATGAAAATGGAAATCCTTCGCGTTGAAAATCTGTCCTTCTCCTACAGTTCCGCGGCCACAATCCGTGGCGTTACATTTCAGGTAATGAAGGGGGAATTCGTAGCGATCGAGGGACGCTCAGGCTCCGGGAAATCCACTCTATTTTACCTATTGGGAGGACTCCTCCGTCCGCAGAGCGGCAAAGTTCTTGTCGACGGAGAAGAAATCACGCACCTTTCCAACGACGAACTGGCATTTGCGAGAAATCGAAAAATTGGGTTCGTCTTTCAACAGTTTCATTTATTGGCGAAGGCCACCGTCCTGGAAAATATTCTGTTACCGACGCTCTACCCCTGCGAAATGGCCCACGATAACAAAGGAGCTAAGAGGAAGGCGCGGGCCTTAGCTGAAAAATTGGGAATTGGTCACCTTTTATCCCATCTTCCGAATCAACTC
>JAHFAF010000428.1 GCA_023250715.1 Pseudobdellovibrionaceae bacterium
CGTCTCATCAAACTTTCCGTCCCTGATTTTTCTCTCACGACAGAAGCGATTGCAAAGCTTTCATTTGCGGCGGCCCAATCAACCTGGATCCGCAAAACTTCGAGCCCCTCTTGAAATTTTGCGCGCTGTAATTGCCCGCGCGAGGATGGGATGGGAAGCCTGGGCGCTTTACTTTCATCGGGGTAGGGGTTCGCTAGAAGGAGGCAACTGATTGTCATTGCGAGCCCGAAGGGCGTGGCGAACTTATTGTAGCGACTGGAACAACGAGATTGCTTCGCTGCGCTCGCAAATGCGGAGTTCATAGTACTAACTCATCCGGGGTAATCACTTTTTCGATTTTCATTCTCTCGTTTTCGGGCAGGTCGGCCTGCTCGGCGGCGAGTTGCTTTTCAATCACTGCCTTATCGGCCACGATCGTGATCCACCATCCGTCAGTGGTTTGATTTTTCGCCAACGCACCCTTGATGTCGGAGATTCCAATACCGTCGATAACTTTGGCAAACTCATCGGGGTTGAGCGTAGGTACTTCATAGAGGTAGCTATAAAGCTTCTCCGACACCCGCTTCTCCGCTGTTTCAAAATCAAATGGATAAGAATTCACGAGACTCTCTTGCGCAAGCCTTAGCTCATCCGAACTGGGGCCATTCTCTAAATAATCGCGCCACATGGCACGCGCCTTCAAAATCGTCTTTACGGTGAACTCAATGCTGGGAGTCGAAGAGATGATGAAATACCCC
Organism: Pseudobdellovibrionaceae bacterium; assembly: GCA_023250715.1. Taxonomy (GTDB): domain Bacteria; phylum Bdellovibrionota; class FAC87; order UBA2466; family UBA2466; genus JAHFAF01. Next base: position 738 of record JAHFAF010000428.1, read on the forward strand.
GGCTGTGCCGTGAGTGCCCCCATCGCATGATAAGTCGAGCCGATATAATAGGTCCAACCTAGTTCCCCTCGTATCGTTTTGAAGAGGCGAGACACCAGGGGCTCGCCGCCAAACGAAAAATTCCCGGTGGAAAGTTTATACCGATCCGAATTCTTCGCTATTAAACCGCCCTGCCCCATCATCACGACTCCCGTGGAGGTGTCGGGCTTATGGATTACGACTATTTTTGGATTCTTCGGAAACTGAGGAGGAATACTGGGAGATCTCGCTGTCATTCCGGCGGGCATTTTCTTCCAAAACCCTGTAAAGAGCTCCTTGATCTCGCTTTCGGGTAAGGGGCCTGCTCCGGCCAGAACCAGGTTCCCCTGCCGAAAGTAGCGCTTGAATGCATCCGCGACGTCCTCAGGCTTAATGGCCTTTACCGTCGATAATCCCCCGGCGACCGGCCTTTCGAGGGCTGTTCCGGAGAAAGTCTGGCGTCTCAAAGCAAGGCCCGTCAGCCGGTTATTGTTATTCTTAAGACTTGCGATCTCGGCGAGCGTTTCTGTTTTAAGGTCCTTGAATTCTTTGGCCGCAAAAGCAGGCTCCGTCAGCGCTTCTTTGAGAAGATCCACGAAGGCGGCGGTCTTTTCCCGGATCACGCGCCCGGTGAAAATCGTCGAGTCGTGTGTCACCCGAGTGTAGATCGCAGCCCCCATCCGCTCTAAATCACTTTGGAATTTTGAGCGCGATCGCTTTTTAGTTCCGCGAAGGAGAAGCTCGGATAAAAACTCATGGACCCCCCCTTTTCCTGGCGGGTCGTTCAGAGAACCACTCAATACTACGAGCTGAATCGTCGAAGTGAGAAGAGTCGGGTCTTGTTCATACAAGATGACGGGCTTTGCAGGCGCCATCAGAGTCATATCATTTCGTTTGGCTGCGGATTCTTTATACATCGGCGACTCTCCTCGAGCGCAAAAGGCGACGAAAGAAATGCAGAGGAGCCATGCCTTCATTTCTTGGCCTTTCCTGCTCCACCAGCGGGATTTACAATGAGCACCGAACGACTAGTCTTTTTGAAATACTCTTTTGAGACTCGCTGCAGATCGGCTGGCTTCAATGCCTTATACTTTTCAATAATATCGAAGCCCCGCATGTAGTCGCCGCTCAACATCAAGAACTCACCCAACCAATTCGCAAGCTCAGAGTTATTGCTAATGTCCCCATAAAGGTTCAAAAGCTCTTGGCTCAGGGCTCTTTCGAAAGCCTGGGACGAAATAGGCTTCGACTGCAGGGACGTAATTTCTTTATCGATGATTTTTAGCGCCTCGTCCGCTGTGTGTTTTTCCGCGAGTTGAATATAGAACTCGAAAATATCCGGCTTTGCACCTGCAGAGGCATGGGCCCCCACGGCGATTCCAGTATCCACGAGTACCTTTCTCAATCGCGCCTCCATTCCCCGCGCGAGATGAGCTTGCAAAAGCGCTAGCGGTACCACGTCCTCATGAGTAATCGGAATAATGGGATACCCCACCAGCATGAGCTGGGAAGTAGCTTGAGGGTGCGAGATTTCCTTACGCCTTTCTTTTTTCTGTGCCGGCTCGGAGGGAATAGGCATGTTCGGAATCGTTTGCGGCTTCATGTCGCCGTAATATTTCTGAACGAGGGGAAGAAGTTCCTCCGCTGTCGTATCTCCAATCACAATGAGAGTTGCATTGTTCGGGGCGTAGAAAGTCTTATAGAAATATTTCGCCTCTTCGAGAGTAAAGCCTTTGATCTCGGCTTCCGTGCCCAAAACGGTGTAACGGAAAGGGGCAACTTCATACATGAGATCCAAAAGATGGTCGGAGGCAACTCCGCCTGGTGTATCCAAATGCCGTCGGAACTCTCCCACCACCGCTCCCTTTTCCTTCTCAAGGAGGTCGGATGTGAGATTCAAGTTCGCCATGCGATCGCTTTCGAGCTCCATGAGCTTCTCAAGCTGACGCGAAGGAACGCTTTCGAAATAATTGGTGCGATAAAAATGGGTGGTGGCATTCTGTTTATCGCCGCCAAGTCGCGAAGTGAGTTCGTCGAATCTCCCGTCTGGATACTTCGGCGTGCCTCGAAACATCATATGTTCGAAGAGGTGGGCCAAACCGGTTTTTTTGAGTTTCGGATCTAGCTTTTCATTAATCGACCCGACATTAAACCAGACTTGATAGGTAAGAACTTTCGCCTGGTGCCGCGCTACGAGCAGCACCCGAAAGCCGTTTTTTAGCTGAAACTCCTCGAGGGATTCCCCGTTGAAGAGCTTTTTTTCTGCGACCCTTTGATAGTCCGTGGAAGCCACATCACGAGATTTGATATTCATACCGGAACAGCCGAAGACCCCAAGAACTCCTCCCACCCAACATAAATTTCTCCACTTCATGGAGCAACCGAGGGCTCTTCCGCGGGTTTCTCGACGTTAAATCGATCTTTTCCGTTGCCCTCAACTCTCGGTACTTCTCCTGACTCATTCGGAAAGGCGGGGCCTTCCGTGCCCAGCTCAGGATTCAGCATCGGCCCGGGCTCCATATCCATGCCTTGGGGTTTTCGAGGCTCCTCTTTCTTTTTTTCCTCTAGCTTGGGAGTCGCCTTTTCTGCGTCCGTGGTAGCAGCCTTGTCCTCAGCCTTAGGCGGAGGAGCACCCTCCACAGGCTTGTTGCGTACGCTGTTCGTAATCGGAGGAGGAGGGGCCGCGCCCATTCCAATCTGCAACCGCAACGCCACTCGACGGCTTCCCAAACGTCCCGGGGACGAAGAGAGCTCTTCGGCGTAAGTCGCGAAGTCCAATCTCAAAGCTCTTAAATTCACGCCAAACCCTGCAGTCAAATACCCTTGATGAATTCCCACTCGAGGGATGAACCAGCCGCAAAGCGGTGCTTCTACGCCGATATTCACGTGCTTCCAAAAGCTGCCCGTCGTGGCACCGAATTCGGGATCGTCCTCGCCCCCCAAACGAAATTCGGCGAAGTCAATTAATGCATGAACGTTATCGATGACGGAAATTCCAGGAAAGACTGCATGATAACCCAGCGAGACGGTACGGGTAAGGCCAGGAGGATCTCCCCTTTTTGAAATGCTCATGGGAGAGCCCAAAATGTTATTAAACACTAAGGACGCCCGGTGCAAGACCGCGAATGGAATATCGGGTAGCT